>JAZUFY010000074.1:0-29510 GCA_045640925.1 Bacteroidales bacterium | reverse complement strand
CTCTCATTTCTCAATCTCATCCCACATCATAAATTGAGAGGCTGTTTTTGAGGGTAAAAATGAACGAAAAATGACAAAAAATGACAAAAAACAGTGTGAGGTGTGCGATTTTGTGGGCTTGCTGTTGATTTTTTCAATGTTTTTTACCCTCGGGAGAGGCTATTTTTGAGCAAATGCAGGATACTTTTCAAAAATTTCGTTTTGCCGAAGATACCTATAACGCTATGTGGACTTGTGTGTTACATCAAATGTATCTTGTATCTGGTCAAAATGCAATGTGTCGGCATATATTTCAAAATAATATATATATATATATAATAATAATAATTAATAAATACATATATAAAAAACGCAAAAAAACAGCACATTTGATTGCAAAATGACCAGATACCAGATACCTTTCAAAAGTTAAAAACGGTGACTTCGCACGAAAAGACCTTCGGTCACGAAGAACGAAAACGAAAACGAAGACCTGCGGTTACGAAGAAAGACCTTCGGTCACGATGTCGGGGTCAGGGATTGTTCAGGGCGATTTTGTACCATTTAGCGAAGGCAAACAACGAGGAAAAAGCAGATATAAAATTGACTTCGACGATGAAGAGATACCAATAATACATATAGAGAAAACAAAATGAGCGAGTTATAAAATAGGTCACTGGTCACTGGTCAATTTGCAATGTGTCGATAAGAATTGAAAAATTAGTGACTGGTGATTAGTGACTGGTGACAGGGAGGGCGGGAGCCTTCTTGAATAGAGAATTAAGAATTTAAGTCACGCTTTATTGTTGTTATTCGATTGTAAAAGCACAAAAGCGGTGTGCCTAAGCATAGGCACACCGCTCAAAAAAATATACATTTCTAAGGTCTTTATGCTATGGGATAAGCAGATTAATACCCTAATTTCACTAATTTTTGTTTCATCCACTTAATCCGATCCACCGTATCGATTCCATCGGCATCTTGTGGTATAGGGAATTCCTGTTTTACCGTCCACTCATCATTTATTATTTCATATAAGACATACTTTTCATTTTCACAATCCAATAACAGTGTATCAGACAGCATCAACCTATCGCCTTGATAGGCAAAATCGCCCAGAGTGTATTCTTTCCCATCAATTTGGTAATACAAAGTCAAAACAAAGACATTCCAGTTCCTTCCACTAAGTCTTTCCTCTGTGTTCATCCTTAATGTATAGTAGTCGCCACTTGGGGTATAATAATAACCATACGTACTTGGCAACTCACTGTTAGATAATATTGGATCGGCGTATTTGACAAAGTAATATCTCAAATCTTTTAATGTGGTTGGATCATTCAAATATGAATCAATAACAATTTGAAGCTCTCTTGCTCCAATATCTGTCAAACTTGCTAATAAGTCATTTAAGACAAGTTTTGTTTTATTCTCAAATCCCACTCTTTGATTTGATGGGTGAAACAAATTTTCCCACGTTGAATCATTTCTGGTACCGAGTTGCCAACGCCAACCAACCACTTGGGAATGATCACCTTTTGCAAGTAATGCCCGTGAAACTAAATCCCTATCGCAATTATTGAAAAGTTCTCTAAACTTATCAAAATTGGCAAAATTTTCCAACCCAACAACAGCTATGCATCCATACAAAAGTGGATGGTCTTCCAAATGGAACAAAGCATCTTGTTTATCCAAATTATCAGACGACCAAACTATTTTAGCTTGTTCCTCTTCTTTTTGACGTTTATTATAACCAGTACCTGTTGGGATAGTACCCTTCAGAATTACCACCTTCGTTTCAGCCAACAATTGGAGCATATTGTTTCGCTGACCATCAGCACGAATTTCGTCACGAGAATTCCATATCAGGTTCCTTACAATTCTTATGCGACGCTTGAAATCATCATCTCGAACATCTTGTTTGTTTTGCAAGTAAACCACGACCGCATATAACAGCAACGTCATGTTCAATGGAAATTTACGGTTTCTGCCATTATCGTCGCCATAGTTATCACAACATTGCTTAAATATATTCAGATTTTCTTGGTATATTTTCACTTTGCCCGATTCGTATGTACTGCTTGTGAAAACCGAATTAAAAAATACATCAATGTCGAATCCGCACCAACAATCAAACGATGATTTCAAAAAAACGAGATTCTCTTTTGCTTTTGGATTATCTTTACCATAAAGTATTCTTGCCAATTTGAATGGGTCTTTTTCCAACGGAATGTTCTGTTGATAGCAAAGAATATCGCTCACAAAGAAGAAATAGCGCATAAATTCATCGTCTATTATCTCGTTTTCGCCACGATACGGAAAAAGCATGTCGGTCCAATCAAGATCAAACTTACGATTAAATTCATTTGACATTACTTCGTCATATTCCTTTATCATGCCCTCAAACTCCGCCTTGAAATGTTCGAATTCTGTCAATGGTTTGCCACGCGAGTTCATCTTTATGTACAAATCATCGGTAAGCCCCATTTCAGAAATTGGAAGGAAGAAAAAAGTGATATTATCTAATTGTTCCCACAGATTAGAAGCATCGCCATATTTCTGTTCGATAGCGTCAATCATCACCAACATCCCATTGATAGTAGGATCGTTAAGCCATTGATATTGAAACCATGCCTGGTCTTTTATTTCTTCAGAAATGGTTTTATTAAAAGAGGGTGTGTATGATACTAATTTATGGCAAAAATCGCGCGAACTGGGACGAGTAAAATAGGAAAAATAAGTTAGGAATTTGTAGTCACCTTCATCCACATTCTCTTTCTTTGCCACAAACCAATGCAATAAGAACAGAGTAGTAAGACGCTGTTGTCCGTCGAGTGGTATAAGTTTCCCATTTTCAACTTCACCATAAATAAAGTCCAGCGTAAGTGTTTTTTTGTTGACAAGGGCATCGAAAATAGCAGTGAGAAAGCGTTCCCTCACCCTGTTGACCTTATCATTTACGCGACCTTGAGCATAATCGCGCTGAATAATTGGAATTTCAATCTCTTGTATTTTTTGAAAGAGACCTTTAAAAGTATATTTTACCGTCTCCATGTTATATCTGTTTATTAATAATTGACAAATAAGGTTTTAAAGTGGCATTCATGGCTTCGAGATAGGCTTTACGATCAGCCTTACCCCAAAAATGGAGTTGTGTTTCGCCTGACGAAGTGTAATATTTCAAGAATACACGACGTGTGCAAATCGGAATATAATCACCATTTTTATCCATTTCGAGAATTTTATCACGCTTAACATCAAAGGTTGAATTGTTCAATGCCGAATTATCAAACTTACCGAGCAAAGCCATGTTTTCGAGCAAGTGGATATAGGAATCTGCATTTTGTTCTAATTCCAGTGCCTGTATTACCTTTTCGAACAACTTGTCAAATTCTTGCCTGTTGACATTATCTCTGTCTCGGCTTTCTATCTCGATAATCAAAGCTTCGTATTTTTCAGCATCAATATTTTTCAACGATTGCACATGTAAGTCGAGCCACTCGTTCCACAAAGCCTTCGAATCCAAACCTTCTGATTGCTGAGCATGAATGTGTTCGAGCGACCAGCCTCCGTTTTTGTTTTTATGTTTGTCAAATGGAAATCTCATTGATTTGTCACCATTTTGAACAACACTTTCCACATTGAAAAGTAACAATAACTTTTCAATGCGCTGATACTCACTGTCGTAAGACAATTCTCTATACCCATCAGGTTGTTTAAAGTCGATACTATGGGCAATATATTGATTAAGTGACAATTTGAAATCATCCTTACCTTTCTCCGATGACTCTTTAATCAAGTCGTGTAAAGACTTTTCCTTGACAGCAATCAGATAGCCAATTTTATGGTATAATTCAGCATTATTGAACCACTCTTTTAGTCTTTGAAACGTTTCAATAATACCATTCCACAATGTAATTTTGTTGTTTCGATATTTGCCCGATTTGGCTTGATTCAAAAAGTAGAAGAAAGTCCTCAAACGTTCTCTGTCGCCATCAGCCTTGTCAGCCATCAGGTCGAACAATAATTCTATACGGGTGGGAAAATCCTCGGCTTTTTTATTAGTTACAAAATACCAAAATCTTTCATCGTTAAACTCTTTTTCAATATTGTCCCATTGCGTTGATATTTCAAGTTGATAACGCTCATCAATACCATTGTTTCTGCTTAAAAAAATTGCCTTGACCAGTTCTGCATTTGTGAGAGGTATTCGGCCTATGTTCAATCGGGTAAAAAGCGATATGGCATCCTCAGTATCGTTAACCTCGTACCAAATAACGCTGACTTTGTTATTCAGTTTATTTGCAATCAGATTTGCCGTATTGTCAGCATCCTCACTATTGTCAAACCAATGTTTAATCGTCTTCACTGCCTCATTGATAAAATACTCATCGATATTCTTGGGGGCAGCGCAAATGTTGTCATAATCGATTTGTGACAAAAAAGACTTGCTATCTTCTCTTATTTCATAATCGATATCATATTTTTTCGGCAATTTGGGGCGAAAGGTGCGAATATAGCCTAATATAAGAAACAAAGTGGTCAATCTTTGTTGCCCGTCAATCAGTTCGTATTTATTGTTGTCTATCTTTTTTACAACAATAGGCTGAAGACAATAATTGTCCCCATCAGGAATTTCGTTAATATCATCAAGGAGCATCTGGACTTCCTCTTTCCATCTGTATCCTCGTTGATATGAAGGAACAATAAAATCCCCCGTAATTTCACCAACCAACTTGGTTGTCAAATTAATACAACTCATAATGATTTATATTTTGATTCATAATTTTAAAAATACCATCCAATGAAAAAGTAATAACCTATTAATTTTCAAACAATAGCCGCAATAATTTTATTCGACATCACGAGAACAAAGTTACAAAAAAATAATCATCATGCAAAATAAAATTGACCACAATAGTGTTTTTTTTGATTCAGCAAATTATTTTTAATTGAGGTTTCGCTTTCAATCCAACTATAACGACCTCGCACTCATCGGGATAAAAGGCACAAATAGGTTTTTTGCTTTTCCTCAGACAGCGGGGTGGAACCCGATTTGGGCAGCATGGTTATTGTCAAGGGCCTCTTCGTCGCAATAGTTGCAGAGCGTTTTCAGTGTGCAGGGCTTTCCGCTGAGGATGTACTGCACCATGCGACGACGGGCGATGTTCTCTATCTGACCGCCACTATATTCATAACGCTCGGCCAACACTCGCGCATCGGCTTTGCGCAAACCCTTTATCATCGACTGCCAAATAAGGATGCGGGCCTCGACACTCGGCTTGCTAAATTCAACCTTATAGATGAAACGACGCTCGAAAGCCTTGTCCAGGTTTTGGCTCAGATTGGTGGTCGCAACCATGATTCCGTCAAGTGTCTCCATTTCTTGCAGGATGATGTTCTGTATGGCATTCTCCATTTTGTCCACGGCTCTTGTGGCTTTCTCCATGCGGGTGCCTATCAGGGCATCGGCCTCGTTGAAGAGGAGTATGGGGGCATACTGCGACGATTTGACAGCGGCACGATATTTGTCAAAGATGTGTTTCACGTTCTTCTCGCTCTCCCCCACCCAGCAGCTCTTGGCCTTGGCAAAGTCGACCTGCATGATTTCGCGCCCCGTGGTGCGGGCCAGCTGCATCACCGTCTCTGTCTTTCCCGTCCCAGGAGCGCCATAGAACAGGCAGGCAAACCCCGACCGCAATCCGCACTCGTGCAATCTCTGCTTCACTTGCTCGAAATTGCCAGGCATGAGCAATTGGCCCAGTTCATCAATCTGACGAAGTTCTGTGGCGTTGTAGAACAACTTTTTCTCGACAATGCTGGAGGGTGAGATAAGATCCTTGGGCAGGGCTTGCGGTTTGAGGAGCACATCCTGCAGCACCTCGTTCTTGCTCTTGTCGGTCAGTTTGTAGGAAGCATGGTTGGACATGCCGTCCTCGCTGGCAAATTCTATCAGCCCTTTCTTCATCAACGGATGATTACCACGGGAGAGACACTCCTCGTGATAGCGAGCATGTCGGTTGTCGTCGAACAAATCGTTAAAATCAGTATATGTTATATTGTCGTCATTGTCTTCGACAAAGCATTTGCACATCAACAGATACAAGACCTTTTCGTCGTCCAAGAAAGTGCTTTTGTCGAGGTACTTTACCACATTGATATGCTTATTGTTCTTACACAACAGATCGATGCGATTCTTCAAGCGGGAATATGTCAACACATGATCGTCTTTTTTATCGAAAAGCCGATTCAGTTCACCAAAAAACTCAAATCCTGACAACCCCGAAGGAACCTTGTCAACGTACACTTCATTACGTTTCAATGCGTTGAAGACTTCGATAGGAATCGAATATTCCTCCTTGTTGTCGTATCGTCCAAGTTCGGATTCCACCAAGCCAAGGTCTATCAAGTTCTCGATGTCACTGTCGTACTTGTATACAGTCAGTTTGGAGCAGCCAAACCATTTTGCCAAATCAGCAACGTCGACCGAGTCGTGGACACCTCCCTCTACAATGTTGGCAAAAAACAACGCTTGCTCCAATGTCAATCGAAACGGGAGTGCCAATTTGAGAAGCAATTCCACACATTCGCTAAAAAACAGTGGCGATAATTTGCAATCTTTCGATTTTTCAACAATTTGCTCAATGGTTTCAATAAACGAATACTGATCATTCGTTTTCTTAACTGCTTTTTTCCCTTTTGTTTGCATAATGTTTCTGTTTTTGATGACTTTGTTTTACGGCTGCAAAATTACAGTACGACTATGCAAAATTGTTGCACAAGCATAGAATAATTGTGAATAGTGATTTGTGAATTGTGATTTGTGAATTGACAATACAAAAAGGGCGGCAGCCACCAATTCACTATTCACCATTCACCATCTTCAATTCTCAATTCTCACGTGGGCAGAAAAAAAAGGGATATATCAGAGCAGGCTCTGCAAATAGGCTATCCGCTGGCGGATTTTTTCGGCTTGGCTTTGGAGGAAGTATTCGCTGTATTTGGCATCGCAGAAGCCGTTGCCACGGGCTACATAGGCGGCATCGTCCTCCATGTCGACTTCGAGTTCAAGATAATTGAGCAGCAGACGTTGCTGCTGCTCAATTTCTTCGAGTATTTCTTTGCGTGTCATAGATGTTGCAAATTGACAATCGGGCTGTCGCCCTCTATCAATCTTTATCTGTTAGAGACCGATTTTCTCGTTGACGATCTTGATGATTTCGGCTTCCTCTTTGATGGCGCGAGCCTCAAGGTCGGCGGCTTTGGCAAGGATGTCGGCTTTGAAGGCTTCGTCCTTGAGGCTGCTGGCGTTGATTTTGACGTTGAGATGGGCACCCATGACGGCGCTGCGGGCTGCCAGGGCTCCCACACCTCCGTCGGTGACGCTGGCGGGGTTGCCCCACTCGACCATGGCACGGCAGACTTCGAAGGCTTCAAAGCTTTTCTGCATAGTGTGGAAGGGTACCTCGGTGGCGAACTTGGTGGCTTCCTGTATGGCGGCGCTGCGGGCGGCTTTCTCCTCGTCGGTCTTCTTGGGCAAGCCGAAGGCGTTCATGATTTTGTTGAAGGCGTTGGTGTCCTCGTCGACGAGGTGCAGCAGTTCGGTTTTCAAAGCCTGACCTTTTACTGCCACATCGCTGAATTTCTCCCACTCGTCGTCGTAGGCGGCTTTGCCGCCGGTGAGGTTGGCGACCATGGTGCCGAGCGAGGCGGCGAGGGCTCCCATGTAGGCGCTGACGCTGCCGCCACCAGGTGCGGGGCTCTCGCTGGCAGTCTCGTCGCAGAAGCCTGTGCAGGTGAGGTCGACAAGTTTTTTCTGGCTGTGGTCTTCAATGAGGAATTCGATGACTTTCTCCTTGGGGTCGAAGGGTTTGAGGTCGTCGAGGCCCATGCTCTTGATGGCCACCTTCATGATTTCGTCTTCGCTGACGCCGAGGCTGCGCTGCTGTTTGGCGAGATAGTATTTGCCGGCATCGATGAGGACGCTCTTGGGAATGAGGCCGACGATTTCGCAACCCGTGACACGAAGGCCACGGTTGGCGGCACAACGGCACACTTCGTCGAAACAGAGATGCACGGGGACGACTTTGATGGAGGTGATGTTCATGGAGACCTGGGCGATGCCGTAGTCTTCGATATACCAGCCGATGGCTTTGGTGCCTTTGAGGGTGCCAGGTATCATGATGGGTTTGCCTTCGGCATCCTTGATGATTTTGCCGCTGGGCTTGCCGCCTTCACGCTGTGGACGGCCTTTTTCGCGCACGTCGAAGGCGATGGCGTTGGCACGGCGGGTGCTGGTGGAGTTGAGGTTGTAGTTGATGGCCACGAGGAAATCGCGGGCGCCCACCTGTGTGGCACCTGTCTGGGCCACATGGTCGTTCCACTCGTTGGGGCCGAAATCGGGTTTCCACTCTTCGCTGCCGAGGCGGTTGCTGAGGCTCTCGTATTCGCCAGTGCGGCAATAAGCCAGGTTGCGGCGTTTGGGCTGGTAGGCGGCACTCTCGTAGCAATAGATGGGGATGCTGAGTTCATCGCCAATACGTTTGGCCAGTTTGTGGGCGTATTCGACCACTTCGTCCATGCTGATGTTGCTGACGGGGATGAGGGGGCACACATCGGTGGCACCCTGACGGGGATGGGCGCCATGGTGGTTGCGCATGTCGATGAGTTCGGCGGCTTTCTGCACCACGCGGAAGGCGGCCTCGCAGGCCTGCTCGGGTTCGCCGACAAAGGTGATGACGGTGCGGTTGGTAGTGGCGCCAGGGTCGACGTCGAGGAGTTTGACACCTTCAACTTTCTCAATCTCGGCTGTCACCTGATTGATGATATTCATGTCGCGGCCTTCACTGATATTGGGCACACATTCGATAAGCTGTTTCATATTATTTATATTTATGTATTAAATTTATATACAACTGTATGACAAATTCTTACTGATGTCTTTCGACAGAATAGGCTTTACAAAGATACAAAAACTTTTTCGATTATCGCATATATTTTTACTTCTCGCGCTTTATTATGGTTTTGTCGAGAGCGGCCAGGAGGCCTGGGAGGACAAAGAGTATGAGCAATATGGCTGCAAGGCCACCGACGGCCAGACACCCCACGATGGAGGCTATGGTGTGGTCGGTTACAAGCAGGGCCATGATGCCTGGGGCGAGAACGATGATTAAGCCAGAGGTGAGGATGGTGCGGATGGAGCCACGATAGGCGGCTTGAAGTGATTGGGCGACGGGCTGGGTGCGACGATGTTCGCGGTAGTAGTTGGTGAAAAGGATGGCATAGTCGATGGTGGCACCCATGAGGATGCTCTGCACGATGAGGTAGGCAAGGTAGAGCATGGAACGACCGCCCAATCCGCTGACAAAGACGTTGACGTAGACTCCCGAGAGGACGGTCATGACCAGCACCACGGGCACCAGCACGGAGCGGAATGTGAAGGCGACAATAAGGAATATGGCCAGGATGGTGAGCAGGGTGAGCACCAGAAGTTCGCGGCTGAAGCCCGCACGCATTTCGTCGAACATGACCGATTCGCCGATGAGGCTGTAGTTGTTTTCGCCCAGTTCTGCGTCGCAACGCTGGCGCAGGGTGGCGAGGAACTGCTGGATGTCATCGCCTTCATCGGGATAGGAGGTGACGATGGCGGCCATGGAATAGCCCTCGCCTTTGAGTTGTCCGACTCCTTCGTCCATCATTTGTCGCACTCCGCCCAACTGGCTGCGAAGACTGTCGTCCAAGAAGGGTGAGAAGGCGGGGTCGTTGGGCAGGACATCGCCGACAAAGTTGACCAACTGGGCCAGCGAACAGGTGGCGGGCACGGATTTGTGCGCCGCTACGGGCTTAGGATTCAGGGGTTGTACGACTGGTGCGGCAACAGTTTTGGCCACCATACAGGTATCGGCGACACGAGGGGTGTCGACCACGGGCTTCGGATTCACACTATCAGTAGCAACAACAGCTGTGTCGGCATCAACTGCCAGGGCTTCCACGACGGACGTAGCAACTTTTGGAGCAGCGACTGGGGCGTTCATGGCGTGGTGCATCTTCTTGTATAGTGCGGTGAGCTGCTGCGACTGAGCGGAGGAGATGAAGGAGCTGTAGAGTTTGTTGGTCAGCACCTTCTCTTTGACATAGCACACAAATTCGTAAGGGGTCATTGTGCCTTTGGTTCGACCTGCCATGCGGTACAGGGCTTTGGCCTGTTTGGCATCGAAACCCAGATAGGCGGCCAGGGCGGAGGAGGTCATCGGGGTGAGAAGGGTGTCGCGCCACGAAGGTTGGGGCTGAGAAGGGAGGTCGGCAATATTCACGACTGGGGCCGCAACGGGTTCTTCCTCAATCGAAACATTGGGGACTTCAACAATTGCGGCTTCATGTTCGACTATCTCGTGTTCGACCACCTCCTTCTCCACCGCCTCGGGCACTACCACCTCGGGCACAACTGTGAATGCCGACACAGGAGCCTCGAAAGCTATCTCTGGCGGCTCGGACATCATGTCGAAAAGCATAGTGAGCATATCGGGGGTGAGGAGGCTGTCCACCATCACAGCCGCCTCGGGAGGCATCATGGCGGTCATGCCTTTCAAACTGGCGTACATTTCCTCGGCATTCTGCTGACGCAGCATCAGTGTGGGATAGGAAACAACAGTGTCCACGGCGGGGTCGGCGCCGAGGTCTTCGGCTATGCCGACTATCTTAGCCTCGTCGGCATTGTTATACAGCAACACCACGGTGTTCTTGCGGGGGAACTGCTCGGTGATGGATGTGGGCCAATTGGTAGAGAACGAGATATTGGTAAAATGGTGCAGGTAATAGGCGGCACCAAAGATAAGCACTGCGGCCACCGCCAAGGGGATGCGAAAACGCATCTCGAAACGGGCCAGACGATCGGTGTTGGGGATAAATACGCGCTTGTGGCTACGTTCCACGGCTTTGTCGAAAGCCAGGATGAGGGCAGGCAGCACAGTGAAGAGGCACACAACACTGCACAATACCCCCTTGGCCAGAACGATGCCAAGATCCATGCCGATGCGGAACTCCATGAAGCAGAGCATCAACAAACCTGCCATTGTGGTGAAGGCGCTGGATAGCACCGACGAAGAGGCATTGCAGAGGGCATTCTTCATAGCCTCCACTTTGTCGCCTCCCTTGGCTTTCTCCTGCCGATAACGGTTCATGAGGATGATGGAGTAGTCCATGGAGAGCACTAACTGCAAGATGGCCACGATGGCGTTGGTGGTCATGGATACACTGGGCAACAAGGCGTTGCTACCTATATTCATTATAACAGCCACTCCGATAGAGGCGAGGAAAAGCAATGGTTCGACCCACGATTGGCACATCAAGAAAAGGATTCCGAACACAAGCACGGCGGCGATGATGAACACAATAGGATCGGGCAGATTGCCGTCGATGCTGGTTTCCACCTCCACTTCCAGGCCGCCCTGCCTGATTTGTGCCGCCACAGCCTTGGGGTCGCCCGAAGCATCGACGCTGAGGTCGTAGAGGGTATACTGTCCATTGTCCTGCACCGAAGTGAGCATTGTGACCCCTTCCAACTGTCGCAAAGTCATGGCCAAACTGTCGCGCTGCACACTGTCGAGACCGCTATACATGGCCCTCACCGAAAAACTGTTCATGGCTCCCGTGCCGAGAGCTTCGGCCATGCGGTCTAACCCTTTCTTCATGGGTGAATTTTTAGGAAGATACTGGGTCATATCGGTGTTGACATTCACCTTCGGCACCATCAAACCGCACAATACAAACACGGCCAGCATCACTGCCAACACCCATGAACGTTTATCTATCAGCCAATTACAAATTTTCTTCATCATAACAATAAATTGCAAAGATACGATTTTTACTTGTCGTGAACAAGAGGAGCGTTTTTCCTTGGGATCGTTGGGACTATTTTTCTATTATTTGTTTAATCAGGCTAAGATAATCGTAATAATGGTTGAGGCCACAGGCGGGACAGGTGTCGGCGGGGTCGTGATAGCCGCCGTAGGGCTGCCCCATCGTGAGCAGGAAAACGGAGGGACAATACTTGGAAAACCAGTAGTGGTCGCTGTTGGCAGAATTGTCGCGTGCACGGATTTCGGGGGCGACATGGGTTGCGGCATTGAGTTGTTGCAGACGATCAAAAAAGGGCTTGGTGAGTGTGTCGTTGGCATTGAACACCATGATGCCTTCATCGCCTCCACAAAACATGTCGATATTGCATAATAGTTTGACTTTGGAAAGGTCTATCAAGGGGTTCTCGACAGCATATTTTGATCCTTTGAGGCCTGCCTCCTCTCCGCTGAAAAGCATGAACACCATGGTATAATAGGGTTTGCTGGCACAGGCCATGCGGGCAAGGTCGAGTACGGCTGCAGCACCGCTGGCGTTGTCGTGGGCTCCTGGGAAGACTACGCCGTCGCCCATGATGCCGCAATGGTCGTAGTGTGCAGTAAACACCACCATGCTGTCTATCACTCCTCTGACGTATCCCACGACATTTTGCGACCGATAGTTGGCACGATATTGCAGGGGGAGGCTCATCTCCACTTTCCTGACCCTTTTGGGCAGCAGTGTGTCCAACACCTCCACACAAACAGGGTCGGGACGATCAGCGCCCACAATGGGGCCGTAGGTGTCGAGTTGTTTGACCCCGATGAGCCATGTGCCGTCCTTCATCTGTTTTTTGAAAGAGGCTTTTTCCAGACGCTCAGGTGTGGCATAGCGTGCTGTAGGACAGATGCGGAACTGGGTGTATGGTTCCAAGAGGGTACCGTTGACACGGAGGCTGACAGGGCCTTCGTTGCTATAACAGTTGTAGGTGTAGTGCTGAAGATAATCCACCGCCAAGGGGAGCACACCCAAACGACGCATCTCGCCGGCCAAGAAAGAGGCAGCGACGGAGTCGCCTTTGTAACTGGCACCACGGCCATACATATTATCGGCTGAAAGTGCGCGGATGATAGAACGGGCGTAGGCGGTGTCCTGTGCCTGAATATCGCCCAAGAAAAAGATTACGGCAAGGAGGAGGAGTGTTTTTTTCATAAAAAAGAGGGATTAAAAACCAGGGAAATGGAAAAACAATGTGGGGAGAATGAGCAGGAATCCGATGATGACGAGAGCCAGGATGAACTTCCAAATCCATTTTACCCAAGTGGCGTAGGGTATTTTTGCCACCCCGATACAGGCGATGAGCACGCCGCTGGTAGGGGTAATCATATTGGTGAACCCGTCGCCGAACTGGAAAGCCAAAACGGTGGTTTGTCGGCTCACCTCAATCAAGTCGGCGAACTGCGCCATGATGGGCATAGTGAGGGCCGCTTTGGCAGAGCCGCTGGGCATAATGAGGTTGAGGAGTGTCTGGAACACATACATGACACCCACCGATGCCACCTCGCCCGTTTCGGCCAACGAACAGGTCAGGGCATAGAGAATAGTGTCGAGCACTTTGCCGTCGCGTAAGATGAAGATGATGCCGCTGGCGAGGCCTACGACCAGGGCCGCAGAGAGGATGTCCTTACATCCTGCGAGAAAGAGTTTGGCAATATCGTCGGCACTTTGCTTGTCGGCAATGCCGCTACAGATGCCCATGGCAAGGAACAGAGCCGATATTTCCATCACATACCAGCCATAGCCAAGTACGCCGACAATGAGGAATGCGATGGTGAAAAGCAGGAGGTCGAGAATGAAGAAGTGGACCGATTTGCGCAGCATGATGATGCCCGTGACGACAAACAGGGCGGCCAAAACAGGCAGTATGCAAAGAGAGGCTTGGCCGTCGCCAATACTGATAACGGTTGTGGGCATCATGAAGGCACACACTATCATTACCACTGACAATAGGCCGAAGAGAATCCAAGCACACTTGGGGGTGTGATAGGTCACAGGGCTGTCCTGCTGTTGTTGCGCCCGCTGACGCCAATAGTCATCGAGTTTGTACATTGGAGATTTCTCGGGATGGCGTTTCACCCGATTGGCGTACCAGAGTACGAAGGCTATACCAATAATGGTAAGCACAATCCAGCAGAAGAAACGATATTCAAGGCCCGAAAAGATAGGCAGTTCGGCTATACCTTGGGCGATGCCTATGGTGAAGGGGTTGAGCATGGCACCTGCAAAACCCACATGGGCAGCCACATAGCACATACAAACACCTACTATGGAGTCGTAGCCCATGGAAATAGCTAATGGGACAAATATCACCACAAAGGCTATGGTTTCTTCGCTCATGCCGAAGACGGCACCAAAAAGGCTGAACATGATCATGATGAGCGTGATGATGATATTCTCGACACCAATTTTTTGGAAGAATTTGTATTTGTTCAACTTCAACACTTTACGCAAAAAAGCCATCACGCCCACATCAATAGCGTGGCTATTGTTGAGAATCCAAAACGCACCTCCCACCATCAAAATGAATATGATGATATCGGCCTTATCGACAAAACCATTGAAGAGCGAGGAGAAAATCTGCCATGTTTGTGGTTGTCCATCAACATAATGGAATGAGTCGTTCTGCACTACCTCACGGGTTGACACAGACCCATCGGCGTTCTGAATCTGCACCGACTGACGCACAAACTCGCCCGAAGGGACAAGCCAAGTACATATTGCCGCGATGACTATCAGGGCAAACACTATAGTAAATGTATGCGGAATCTTTTTCATAAAGGATTTGAAGCCAGGTAACTATTTCGATAGTGTGGGTCGCAAGACACATCTTCGCCAAACCACGAGGGAGGGACAAAAGAATCAGCTATCTGGCTGTTTGGGAACTCCACCTCAACCAGCAACAGTCCTTGATGACGACCATGGAAAATGTCCAATTCGGCCACAAGACCCACATAAGCCCCATCTTTCATTTGGCGACGCAAGTCAATCCTGTACCGTGTTTTGGACACATGGCCGCTATCACATTTGGACAGCAGAGAGCGATAATTCTCGGCAGAAAGCGCAAACTCTTCTTCCCTATTGTGAATGGCTGATGAAGATGTAGAGAGATGCTCTTTCACGGTAAGGATATAATCATCACCCATCCTGCGGATTCTCAGGGTGGGTGATGTGCAAAGGTATGCCTGTTCAATCTCTACATGCGGGTATTGCTCCAAATCCTCGGGCAAAGTCCGCACAAGATATTTACGTTCTATTTCCATCAGAGTGTTTTAAGGTACTCCGACACATTCTTTTCAATGCGGGCAGCCACATCGGCACAATCTTCGGCTTTTTGGAATTTCTCGCCAGTGATGTGCTCATACAGTTCGATGTAGCGGTCGGTGATACTGTTAACAATCTCATCGGTCATCTCAGGAACTTTCTGACCTTCTTTGCCCTGAAAACCATTCTCCATCAGCCATTCGCGAACAAACTCTTTTGAAAGCTGACGCTGGCGTTCACCTTTAGCCTGACGCTCCTCATAGCCTTCGGCATAAAAATAGCGACTGCTATCGGGGGTATGGATTTCATCAATCAAATAAATCTTGCCATCGCGTTTGCCAAATTCATACTTAGTGTCGACAAGAATCAAACCTTTGGCCGCAGCCATCTCTGTGCCACGCTGGAAGAGTGCAAGGGCATATTTTTCCAACTGGTCGTAGTCCTCCTTAGAAACGAGACCTGTACGGATGATTTCCTCACGAGAGATATTTTCATCATGACCTTCGTCGGCCTTGGTTGTGGGGGTAACGATAGGGGTAGGGAACTTCTGGTTTTCAATCATACCTTCGGGCAATGCGACACCACAAAGAGTACGGGCACCGGCTTTGTATTCGCGCCAAGCACTGCCAGCGAGATAGCCACGGACAATCATCTCGACACGAAAACCTTCACATTTCAAGCCCACAGTCACCATCGGATCGGGAGTGGCCATCTTCCAATTGGGGAGGATGTCGGCAGTAGCACCCAAGAACTTGGCGGCAATCTGGTTCAGCACCTGTCCTTTGTAAGGAATACCCTTGGGCAGGACAACGTCGAAGGCGCTGATGCGGTCGCTAACCACCATAGCCATATATTTGTCATCAATGTTGTACACGTCGCGCACTTTGCCGACATACAGACTTTTCTGCTTAGGAAAAGCGAAATTTGTTTTAACAACAGCTTTCATGTTATTTATTATTTAATTAATTCAATAAGGATAATACAAAAACTTATTCATCCAACTTTTGAGCAAAAAAAGTAAAGTTCACTTTGCCGTAGTTGCGATGCTGCCAAAAGTGGGGATGCTCCTCAAATTGAAATTCGCGAGGATGTTCCAAAATGAAGATGCCGTCTTCGGTAAGAATATTGTGCTCAAAAATCAGGTCGGGCAATTGTGGTAGTTGTTCCAATGCGTATGGTGGATCAGCAAAGACGATGTCGAATTTCTTATAGGCACGTTTGAGCAAATCGAAGACATCGGTGCGTACCACATGCAAATTCTTCACACCAAACTGCAGGGCCGAGGATTTAATAAAATCAGTACACTGATTGTTGATATCAATGGCAGTGACCTCTTTTACCCCTCTCGACACAAACTCTAAAGACATGGCACCTGTACCTGCGAAAAGATCCATCACAGAACATTCTTCATAATCAACATAGTTGTTAAGAATATTGAAAAGACTTTCGCGTGCCATATCTGTTGTGGGACGTACTGGCAAGGTAGTCGGAGGATTAAGGCGTCGCCCTTTCAATGAACCTGCTATTATTCTCATGATTTAGAATTGTGAATGAAATGCTTAACTTAAAAGACCTGCATATTTGTATGTTGGCAACGGATTTTCGCTTTCGTATGTCACAGGATCACCCGTATACAACGACACGTTGGGGAAATATTGTTGCAACAACATAAAGATTTCACGGTTCACATCTCCACATATTGTCAGTTCCATATCCGGTGTCTCTATGTGAAGTTGCTTCATCAAATCGATGGCATGATATAGTTTTGCATTGTCATCTTGTGCCACATAGCTATTACTCAACAGCAGTTTTCCACCATAAAGCAATTCATAATCGGCTGTCGATTCTTGAACATGCATTATCATCATGGGATGCTGCGTGGATTGTTGAAGCATTGATTTGTTTGCCAAAACCGAATGCTGACAATGCACATCGACTCCAGGCAAAGCCACTTTAAAAGCCGTCACCAACTCAGAAGGAGCAGAAAAAACCAAGTACGACTTAAGGTATGGACAATATGTATGATACACACCTAAATGTGGGTCAACATCGGCTACCAACTTCAGATACTGCCTTGTGCGGATTGAATCAAACAAGTGCTCTGGCATCCAGGCAAAATGAGCTGACGGAATGACCAGTCGGGTCTCCTTGTAGGCAAACACATCAATATTTTGGTCAGCCATAAAGTTTTTGACCGACTGCATCAATTCGTGCAATGGCTGATGAATATCGAATACTGTTTCGCCCAACGAAAGCAGGTTGTCGCCAACAATGCTTGCAAAAGAAAATCCATTTGACCGTAGCCAAATGGATAATCTCATTTCTTTATTGGCCACCGCTTTATCTGTACCGATAATAGTTGTGACTTTATATGACATACTATTCGAAGTTACCATCGGTGACAGCCTGCGTCATATCGCCGACTTTCCATCCTGGGTATTTATGACTCTTGATGAGTTCGTCGACTTTGTTGATGACCAACTGTTTGTCGAGGTCTTGGAGCAGGTCTTCCATCATTACCTTGCATTCAAACACGGGAAGGCTATATTCGCCCTTCGACACATAGCCAGCCTCCAATTCGAAGTCGTATTTCTTATCGCGGGGATAAGGAACATATCTCAAATTTTTAATTTCTTCATCAGTGAGGTTGAGTTTCTTGTTTTCGCGAAGATATTGAATGGGGTTAACATATTCAATAACGCGGGACACATAACCATTCTTCAACTGGTCAGCCTCGGTCATCTCATTGATATCGACATCTTCGGGAATCTTGTCGTAGTTGATGTTTTTATTGACAACCTTCATGCTGTCTTCGGTCATCAAACGGGTGACAAGAGTGTCGAAACTTGCGGTGTAGTGACCATAGGTGTTTTTGTAAGCCTCTTCCAAAGAACGGATGCCTTTAAGTTTGGTTGCACAGGCTTCGCGGCGTTTGTTAAATTCGTTGTCAAACTTCACAGGTTCTGTGATGCTCAGATACAGCCATATTGCCAAACCAATGGCTGCAACGCCCAAGAGAATCTGAATTAATGTTCTGCTTTTCATAATATATTATATGTTTTTATTTATTCTATCAAATTGCAAAGATACAAAAAAAGTAAGAAGTGACGAAAAAAAAAGTAAAAAAGTTTTTCTAATGTTGTTCACGATGTTTTAGAATAACGTGACAATCAAAGTTTTCCGTTATCCATTTTGCCAAACGTTCTGCACAATAAACTGAACGATGTTGGCCTCCAGTACAGCCAAAACTGACGGTTAGGCTGGTGAAGTCACGCTCTAAATATTTTTTTATTGAAGGTCCGACCAACTGTTCTGTACCCGACAAAAACTGTTCAACCGCTGGGTCTCCTTCCAAAAATTCTACCACAGGTTTGTCTTTGCCAGTATAGCAACGGTATTCTGCATACCTTCCTGGATTGGGTAATGCTCTGCAATCAAAAATATATCCACCACCATTGCCCGAAGTATCCTTTGGCAGACCTTGCTTGTATGAGAAACTGCTAACGGTGACGGTCAAACCCGAAGTTTCTGGGGCCTTTTCAGACCCTGCAAAGGCAATGATATGCTGCCACACCTTCGTCAGTTCGGGCAAATCCAAAGGGAGAGGATGACTTTCTGTCACCAATCTCAGATTATTGATGGCCAAAGGTATGCTATTAATAAAATAAGCCTTATGTTCAAACAAGCCGCGATATCCGTAGGCCCCCATCGCCTGCATGATGCGGACGAGGACATAGCCATAAAAATGGTCATTAAAGTTTTTTTTGTCAATCGGGTAACGCTTGGATAGACTCTGACGGTAATTATCCAACAATTCTTGTCGAATTGGCTCAGGGAGGTCGCTCTTGGCACTATAAAGCAGTGAGGCCACATCGTATTGTGCTGCACCCCTCCTACCCCCTTGAAAATCTATATAGTATGGAACGCCCTCCTGAAGCATGATATTGCGTGCTTGGAAATCACGATACAGGAAGAATCCGCAATCTGCTTGCAATAGGAAATTGGTCAGTGTGTGAAAATCCTGTTCCAATCGTTCTTCATCGAAAGGCACGTATGTCAGTTTCAAAAAATAGTATTTGAAATAATTCAAATCCCACTGAATACTTTGTGCGTCAAAGGCTTCTCGGGGATAGGCTCGACCAAAATCAAGATTTCTACCTGCCACCTGCATCTCTGCCAAATCATCTAACACTCTGCGATACAGGGCAAGCATTTCCGAGTCGAAACCTCCTCCATTACGGCGTTTGTCATAAAGATACGCATACAATGTGGTATCGCCTAAATCTTGCTGCAAGTAACAACGTTTATCCTTACTGACAGCATACACCTTTGGCACACGAACACCTCTTTCTCCCAACGCTTGACTATAATATATAAATGTGTCGTTTTCGTGAACATCTTCGTTAAATGCACCAATACAGGTTCTCGAGACGCCCTTTATACGCCAATATCGGCGATTGCTGCCATTGGCTCCCAATAGCAAAAACTCATCGCAGTTTTCGCCTGACCATTGCTTGAATAATTCTTTCAGTGTGTCTTCCATCAATCGGCTATTTCATCAAGCATACGACAGGCTCCTGTGAATCGAGCCCCTGGTTCAACCGAGAGTTTGTTGACGAGTATGTCTCCTCGTACATGGGCTGTGGCATACATCGTAAGGAATTCCTTTACCGAGACATTGCCTTCAACAACACCGATAATGGTGGCATTCTGGCAGATGACGTTGCCATGCACCATACCTTTTTCTCCAATGACAAGTTTGCCCGTGAGAGTGATGTTGCCTTCTAATTTGCCATCCATACGCATATCGCCGTTGCCGACAATATCGCCTTTGATGGAGGTACCTTCGGTGATGGAATTGATAGGGCTATTGGTATTATCGTTCATTTGTTCAAATAATATTTGTCGAAAAATTCTTTATACGCATCAATTTTCTTTCGTTTGTAGAAAGTGGTGTAGTTCTGCTGAGATATGGCAAACACCTTGTAGTCAGCTTCTTCATAATCAACAAGCGGTCCTTCTTCGCGGAGCAGGTGGCGATAATAATCCATTGCCTCGGCAGCGGTGTTGAAGCGGCTGATAGTCACCATTTGGGTACTATCATTAAACAGCAGCGGTTTCACCGTAAAACCCGAATTGGCATAATACACCATGTTGAAATCGCCCACCTTCGACTGCATTACGGTGGCGCGGATCTTCTTGTCATTCATCAAGATGATGACAAAATGTGTTATATTGTCTTTATATCTGAACAGCGTTGCTTCTTGTGACAATGCTTTGTCCTCAACATTGTTGCCAATCTCAATTTTCGACTGTTTCCGTTTCTCGGCTGCCACAGCAAGGTCGAAATCTTCCAAAATGGGTTCATCCGCACCACTGTTTGCCACATATTGTCCACCTTCACCCAGCAGATAATCCAACTGTTGCTGTGCCAAAACAACAATAGTGTCTGTTGCGGGATAGTCTTTCACTATACCTTGGAAAGTTGCAACTGCTTGCTGTTTATTATCCATACGCACATACGACAAGCCTTCCCAGTACTTGAACTTGCCCAACATCGGGTTGCCTTCATACAATTCCTTGGCCACAGCGACTTCTTTCACCACCTCGCCATAACGGTGTTTGCGATAGAGGTTGTAAACCGCCTCATAATCCTCGCGTATCACCATGCTGCGATGGATGATTTCTTTATAGTAGTCTTCATCAAGAATCAAGTTCGAGAAATCGCTGTCGGGGAACCCCATCAACACCATATCCTTATAATAGTTTGCGTTGGGGGTGTTGCCCTGCTTGTCATAGATTTTGTACAGCATATAAAAAGCCTGGGCAATCTCACTATTGGAAGTGAAATCGTTAGTTAGTCTCAAATAGCATTCCAACGCTTTGGGGATATTGTTAATGCCATCATAATAGATGTATCCTGCATTGAGTAGGCAGTTGGCTGTTTGCTCGAGCAACACGCTACGCGCCGAATCGGTCTGAGGCAGGTCTTTTGTATAGTAGGCCACATCGTGCGGGTCATTCGGATTGCCTCCTGGCTGTTTCTCGGTTGCTTCATCCTCTTCTCCCGAGTCCTCTGCCTCATCTTCTTCTGTGTTCTCGCTCTCAGGCTCACCTCCGAGCATATTCATACCCAGAAGTCCTTTCTTCGACAAGAACCAATAATCCTCCAAGCCCCTCACGCCCCAGCGTTGACGGAAAGTTTCCTTGCCTTTCTGAACCGTGTTGCTGTTGTAAAAATACCAGTCGCCTTGAAGAGTGTTTTTCTGCGACTGGCTGTCACTCGACAACTGCTCCATCAACTCACGCTCCTTGGCCTCCTTCTCGGCTTGTCTTACCTCGGCAATCTTCTGTTTGATGAGTTCCATACGTTGGCCCGCAGGCATATCTGCCACGGCGATAAGGCTGTCATTACGTTCATACACACGGGTATATGAAACTAACGAGGTCAAAAGGTCGTACCGCGACTTAATGTTGGAATATCTCGGATAATCGGGCTTGATGATTGCCATAGCGGTGTCGTAATATAGTTGCGACTGGTCGTAATCCTCAAATTTGTCGTACAAAATGCCTCCCAAACGTATGGCCGAACGGGCTTTCTGAGCCTGATTATTCTTAGATACAGCCACCGATCGCTTAAAGTTCTCACACGCCTTTTTATGTTCTCGCATACCCATATACATCTCGCCTTTGGCAAAATATATCTGGTCTAAGAAGTCTTCATTTTTCTTGTCTTTCAACATTCTATCAAGCAGACGTTCCAACTTCTCGCGGTCGGTATGTTGAAGATCGGCACACGAGGCGATGTTCAAACGAGCATTGAACTCCATCTCGTAGCTCGGATTGCTTTTCAACACTTTCTCATAATATTTCGAGGCTGTTGGGCGTTTGTCCAATTGCTGATATACCTGTCCGAGAATAAAATATATTCGGGCTTTTTGCTGCGATGAAGGGTGCTCGTCCAAAGCCATTTTCAAGAACTGGACTCCTTTTTTGTATTTCTCTTGTGGCAGAGTGCATTCGGCCATAGCCAAATACAAATTCAGTTTCTGATGCCTGTCAAATGCTCCCTTGCCCAAACGCACAACCAATTCATCCAACGAGCTTTCTGCATCTTGATAATGTTTCTCTTGTGTGGCACAACGGGCCAGCAGCACAGCGGCTTCATCAGCCACTTCCGTACCCGTATATTGCGACACCATCATCTGACATGTGCTCGCCGTGGCGGTGAAATCGTGCTCATAGAAGGTGGCGTAGGCCGTCATCAAGTAACTCTTTGGTATATAAGGCACATGCTCACGGCCATCAACAAATATGCTGTGTTTCTTGATGCCTTTGATGCCTTTTTCGATGGTACGGTCGAAGTTGTTTTTCAACCCCATGGCCTCCTCTTTGGTGCCCATTTTGTAGACGGGAAGCATTTGGGTGTAGTCGTCCTTTACGTTTTTCTCCATCAACTCCACACCCTTCTTCAAACTCTCGTTGCCGTTCCACCAAACATTGTAGTGCGTCGTGGTGTTATGGTACTGAATATTCGTCCAATTGGCCTTCTGCGTCGAGCACGATGCCAGCACCGCCAACACCATCGTTGCCACAGTAACCAATGTCAGTTTATTCAGTCTTTTATTCATATTTTGAAGTTTTGAGGTCTTGTTGTTTCCGAAAGCCACATTATCTAATTATACATTGAAGCGGAAGTGCATAATGTCACCGTCCTGCACCACATAATCCTTGCCCTCTACGGCAATCTTGCCTGCTTCGCGACATTTGGCCTCGCTGCCCAATGCCACATAATCTTCATATTTTATCACCTCGGCACGTATAAAGCCACGCTCGAAATCGCTATGGATAATACCCGCTGTCTGAGGGGCTTTCATTCCTTTCTTAAACGTCCATGCTCGGCACTCTTTGGGGCCTGCCGTGAGGAAAGTCTGAAGGTTGAGTAGCTTGTAGGCGGCCTTGATCAGGCGGTTCACACCGCTCTCTTTCAGTCCGAGGTCTTCCAAAAACATCTGCTTCTCTTCATAGCTCTCCAGCTCTGCAATGTCAGCCTCAATACCGGCACCAATCACCAACACTTCGGCCTCCTCGTCCTTCACAGCTTCGCGCACAGCGTCAACATATTTGTTGCCATTCACCACTGAAGCCTCATCTACGTTGCATACATACAATATCGGTTTGGATGTAAGGAGCATAAGGTCGCGGGCAGCTTCCATCTGACCCTCTTCCAGCTTCACCGTGCGGGCACTCTTGCCAGCCAGCAAGGCCTCTTTGTACAAATCCATCACCTCTACCAGTTTCTTAGCTTTGGCATCTCCGCCAGCTTTGGCCTTTTTCACTTCTTTATCATAGCGGTTCTCAATGGTTTCGAGGTCTTTGAATTGCAGTTCCAAGTCGATGGTCTGCTTATCGCGTATGGGGTCGACACTGCCGTCCACATGGGTCACATTGTCGTCGTCGAAACAGCGGAGCACATGAATGATAGCGTCGGTGGTGCGGATGTCGCCCAAAAACTTGTTGCCGAGGCCCTCGCCTTTCGAGGCACCTTTCACCAAGCCCGCGATGTCCACAATCTCCACCGTGGCGGGCACCACGCTGGCGGGATGTTCCATTTCCACAAGTTTGGCCAGTCGTTCATCAGGCACCGTAATCACACCCACATTAGGTTCAATAGTGCAAAACGGGAAGTTGGCCGCCTGTGCTTTGGCGTTGCTCAAACAGTTAAAAAGGGTCGACTTGCCCACATTCGGCAGTCCCACAATACCACATTGTAATGACATCTTTCAGGATTTATGATTTATGAATTATGATTTATGAGTGGGCGGTAGCCCTATTCTCAATTAATTACCATATCTTTTTCAATCAGATACTGGTTTCGCGTGGTCGAGTTGCGGCACACCAACTCGCCGATAAAGCCGGCAAGGAAGAGCACCGTGCCCATCAAGATGAACAGCATCGACACGTAGAACCACACGCTGTTGGTCAAGGCAATACGGCCACAGAGGCGCATCACGCACACCACGACGAAGGCGATGAAGCCCAGCAAGAAAGCCACACTGCCTATCAACCCGAAGAAGTGCATCGGCTGTTTGCCGAACTTCGACATGAACATGATGCTCATCAGATCCAGATAGCCGTTCACAAAGCGGTTCAAACCGAACTTGGTGACACCAAATTCGCGCTTGCGGTGCTGCACCACTTTCTCCCCTATCTTTGAAAATCCCGCCCATTTGGCAATCACGGGAATATAACGGTGCATCTCGCCGTACACCTCGATGCACTTCACCACATCATGGCGGTAAGCCTTCAAGCCGCAGTTGAAATCGTGCAACTTAATACCGCTCATTTTGCGTGTAGTCCAGTTGAAAAACTTCGAGGGAATATTCTTGGCAATCTTCGAATCATAACGCTTCTTCTTCCAGCCGCTCACCAGGTCGTAGCCCTCCTCCTTTATCATGCGGTACAGCTCGGGCACCTCGTCGGGGCTGTCCTGCAGGTCGGCATCCATCGTAATCACCACATCGCCCTCTGCACGGGCAAAACCCACGTTCAGGGCTGCCGACTTGCCGTAATTGCGGCGGAACTTCACCCCCTTATAACGCCCGTTCTTGGCGTGGAGGTCCTCGATCACCTGCCACGAATTATCCTTGCTACCATCGTCCACCATGATGACCTCATAGTCGAAATGGTTCTCATTCATAACGCGGTCAATCCACTCTGCCAGATGCGGCAGCGACTCGTCTTCATTGAAAAGCGGAACAATAATTGAAATATCCATAGTTGCAAATCTATTTTCTTTTATTATTTTAAATCAATCTTTTGTCTTTTCTTCCTTCTCCCTCACAGGGGCGTATTCGGTGCGGAAAATCAGCGCGGCAAAGAAGGCGAACATCACACTCATCACCGCCGTGCGGAAAGCTCCGATAAAAGCCCAGTCGCCAGCCGTATACTGGCTCACCAGTTCTATTGCCTTCCGAGCATCCTCGCCCGTCTCGGCCTCGGGCATCACCGCTATACGCTGCTCGTTGAAGTGTTCCACCATGGTGGGCATCAGTGTGCCGCAGTAGAGCCACATCCACAAACCGTAGACCACAGCTCCCACACACCCCATGCCCAACCCCAGCAGCAGCAGCTCCTTCAACGTCACCCCCGACCCCTCGTGACCCGCTTGAGCCTTAAGGTTACGGCGATAAAGGTAGGTAAAACCAAAGATTCCCGCGAGCAGCACCACCTCGGTGACATAATTCTCGGGACTCGGTAGCCAAATCGACGACACCATGTTCCAAAAAGCCACCACAACGAACTGCGCACAACCAATTGCCAGTCCATACACGAGGGCATACTTTTTGTAATTGCCGTAAATCGTTGAATTATATCGTCTAAAAATCTTTGTCATATATTTATAAAATATGCAAATATACACAAAATTTTCGACAAATGGACTTTTCTTGCCAAAAAAATCTTACGATGCCCCCGTCCTCGACCTTTTTCCCCTCACATATCCGCCTCTTTTCCTTCAGTATATAACGAAGGTACTCCTACCTCGTATTCAGAATAGCGTATACACAAGGAAGGCCATGACCCATGCCAGCACCAAAGAATGCACCACGGTGAAGAGCGCCCATCCGCGACCTATCTCGCGCCTCAGGGTGGCGATGGTGGCCACACAGGGAAAATAGAGCAGCACAAAGATGAGGAAGGCATACGATTTGGCTGGGGTGAAATCGGGGTCGGCACGCAGCGATTCAACCAGTTTGCTGTCATTGTTCTGGTGATAGAGTATGCCCATAGTGCTCACTATTGCCTCCTTGGCGGGAAGCCCCGTGAGGATGCACACATTCATCCTCCAGTCAAAGCCCAGGGGACGCATCACAGGCTCCATCCAACGTCCTACGGCAGCAAGGGCAGAGTGCTCTTTTTGCACAGCATCCATCTCAAAAGACAGTGAGTCAATCATGGCAGAAGCCCGCATCACCTTATCAGTAGTCACATAACCATCTGCCTCAACCTGTTGCAACTCTGCAATCTGATTCTGATAAGGCTGTGTCAGTTCCTCGTTGCGGGGGAAGTAATAGAGTGCCCAGATGATAATGGATGCCCACAAGATGACGGTGGAGATCTTCTTCAGATAGTCTTCGCAGCGTTCCCAGATGTGCAGCCCTGTGTTTCTCCACATGGGGCGGCGGAACGCGGGAAGTTCGCAAACATAGTCCTCATCGTCTTGACGGAAGAAGCGTGTGCGCTTCATTATCAGTGCAAAACATATCGAGAGGAGCACTCCGATGAGGTAGAGCGAAATCATCACTAACGCCTGATGGTCGGGGAAGAATGCCCCCACAAAGAGCATATATACAGGCAGTCGGGCGCCACAGCTCATGAAAGGTATCATGAGCATGGTGAGGGTACGGTCTTTTTTGTTGTCGATGTTGCGGGCGGCCATGATTGCGGGTACGTTGCAGCCGAATCCCACCAACATGGGGACAAACGACTTGCCGTGAAGGCCCACCTTGTGCATCAGTTTGTCCATCAGGAACGCCACACGAGCCATATAGCCCGTGTCTTCCATAAGGGAGATGAAGAAGAAAAGGATGATGATATTGGGAAGGAATGCCAGCACGGCTCCCACTCCTTGGACTATCCCATCAGCCAGAAGCGAAGTATACCAAGCGGCGGGCATCTTCTCATGCAAAAGGTCGCAAAGCCAGTCTACTCCCGCCTGAATCCACTCTTGGGGATAGGCCCCGAGGGTGAAGGTACATTGAAACACAAGGTAGAGCACGGCCATCAATATAGGTAGGCCAAAAAGCTTGCTGGTGAGCACCTTGTCTATCTTCTCGGTGAGGCTGTGGTCGCTATCGTCGTCGCTGTGGGTGAGGGTGGCGTTGAGGGCTCCGTGTATAAATCCGTGACGTGCTTCGTGAATCATCTCGGCGGGAGCAAGACGGAGTTCGCGCTCCAATCTGCGCCGATTATTTTCGGCAACAAAGGCCAAGGCCATATAGTTGGGTGCCTCATGGAGCATGGACAAGGTGGCCTCGGGACGTTCCAAGAGACGGATGGCAAGATAGCGTTTGGAGAATCTATCACTAATATTAGGTATCTTGGCAATTTCGTCAATCAAATCGTCGATGGCCTCCTCAATGTCAGTACCGTACTCGACATGTATGTGTCGGCTGGTGCGGGCTCGGCGCTCATGGGCAGCGATACAGGCGTTCATAATGCTCTCTACACCCCTTCCCGAGGCGGAATCCACAGGCATGGCCTGCACTCCCATGAGGCTGCCAAAGGTTTCGTAATCAATAGAGTGATTGGTGGCTAAAAGCTGGTCATAGCGGTCGAGGGCAAGCACCAATTTAAGGTGCATATCTATCAACTGAGGGGTGAGCACCAACGACTCGTCCAGGTCGGTGCAATCGACCACTTGCACCACCACATCGGGATGCATAGCTACGATGTCCTCAGGGTCGTCCAAATCGTGCCAATTGAAGGAATAGCCTCCTTGGGTGGAAAAATGACTTTCTTTTACTTTATTCAAAAAAGCATATTTACCACTATTCGAAGCACCTACGACGACTATTTCAAGTTCTTGTTTATCTTTCATATTGATGCAAATTTACGAAAAATATTTTATTAATTATATCACTATTTATAGTGATTTTGCAAAAAGGTGTTGCCGTATGGTTTTTTTTTCGTAACTTTGCATTTTCAAAATCAGCCACTATGCAAGAAGTTTTAAATTACATCGAACAGAACAGAGACCGATTCATTGAGGAATTGTTCTCGTTGATACGCATCCCATCCATCAGTGCCGAGAGCGAACACAAGCCCGATATGGTACGTTGTGCCGAACGCTGGTGCGAACTGCTGACCAAGGCCGGCGGCGATAAGGCCGAGATGCTCACCACTACGGGCAACCCGCTGGTCTATGCCGAGAAAATCATCGACCCCGACCAAAAGACCGTGCTTGTTTACGGCCACTACGATGTGATGCCCGTCACCCCTCTCGAACTTTGGAACACACAGCCTTTTGAACCTGTGATCAAAGACGGCAAAATCTTCGCCCGTGGTGCCGATGATGACAAAGGACAGAGTTTCATGCAGGCCAAAGCCTTCGAGACAATGGTGGCCACCAACACTCTCCCCTGCAACGTGAAGTTCCTTTTTGAAGGCGAGGAGGAAATCGGATCGCCTGCACTGAAGATTTGGTTGCAGAAACCTGAGAACAAAGCCAAACTCAAAGCCGACGTTATCCTTGTGAGCGACACCGACATGGTGAGCGCCGAGGTGCCAAGCATTACCACTGGGTTGCGCGGATTGGTGAAATTCGAGATGCGCCTCACTGGTCCCGACCACGACCTCCACAGCGGCGATTTCGGCGGCACGGTATCCAACCCCGTAAATGTGCTCAGCCAAATGATTGGCACCGTTTTGGACAAGGACGGACATATCACCATTCCTGGTTTTTATGACGATGTGCTCGTGTGCAGCGACGAGGAACGCGAACTTATCAATCGCGCCCCCTACAGCGACGAAGCCTATAAGAAAAGTGTCGGTGTGGAGGTGCTCCACGGCGAGAAAGGCTACACTACCCTCGAACGTATCGGCATCCGTCCCACTTTCGACGTGTGCGGCATACAGGGCGGTTATAGCGGCGAAGGCTTCAAAACCATCATTCCCTCAGAGGCTTGGGCCAAGTTGTCGTTCCGACTCGTGGCCAAACAGGACCCCGAGCGTATCGCGGCCCTCGTGGAGAACTATTTCCGCAGCATCTGTCCCGACAGCGTGAAAATTGCCTTTACCTATTACGAAAAAGGTATGCCTTACGTTTGCCCCATCGACCTGCCCGAGTACAAGGCTGCCGAACAGGCCATGCAGGACACCTACGGTATGCAGCCCATTCCCGCCCACAGCGGCTGCTCCATCAGCATTGTGAGCGATTTTGAACGCGAACTCGGCCTCAAGAGCATCCTCCTGGGATTCGGCCTCGGAGCCGACAATATTCACGCTCCCAACGAAAACTCCCGCCTCGACCGCTTATTCAAAGGCATCGAAACCGCCGTGGCATATTTTCAACATTATGGAAAGTAAAATAGACTCGAATTTCTAGACTATAAAAACTAAACCCAAGTATAGAATAAAAATCACAAAAAACACAATATTATGAAAGACGTAAAAGCCTATATTGAAGCCAACAGACAACGCTTCTTAGACGAATTGTTCGAACTTATCCGCATACCTTCCATCAGTACCGAAAGCGAGCACAAGCCCGATATGGTGCGCTGTGCCGAGAAATGGAAGGAATTTCTCATGGCCGCAGGCTGCGACAAGGCCGAGGTGATGCCCTCCGACGGCAATCCCGTGGTGTATGGCGAGAAGAC
>JAZUFY010000073.1:0-4312 GCA_045640925.1 Bacteroidales bacterium | reverse complement strand
CATAAGGGTAAGGATGCCCGAGAACGGAACTTATTGTACAAAGACGCTGTTCCTGACAGAGAAACACCTAGCCGTCAAGCCACTTTTTGACCTTGCGGGTACCGATTCTTGATTCGGGTGACGCATTGACGAAGTCAGGTGTCAGTGGGTCTATTGTACATGCTATTTCCGTGGGTTTTGTGAATTACCAATCTAAACTTCATGGAAATAACGGAAATTCGAATTATTTATTGTGTTGATTATAAAATAATTAATACTTTTTAAGGGACGACTACCTGCTTGATTCTTCAAGACCTTGCGCCAGCAGCGTTTCCGTGTAATTGAAACACAAACCATTCAACTGTAGCATTTGGTTCCAACATAACGTCCTTTACAGAAAAACATACACTTATGTTTCGGATTCATCGTTTTGCAAACCGACTAGTTCTCACACAAATGACATCCTTGCAGGCAATTTTCCAGTGGGTTGGCTCGCACATCAAACGCGACACACTTGATATCAATAAGGTACAAATAACAAAGTGGAATAATGTAAAACATATACTGGGAGACTCGAACTTAGCTCGCTTTCATATAGTAAAGAATTAATAGAACACCCCGCCACAAGTTTGTAGTTACAAACTCGCAAAGATGTAGTTACAAAGAAAAATGTTTGTAGTTACAAACTTTTAACATACCCCATAGGGCTTTTTCGGAAAAAAAAAGTAGTAATTTTGCAGTTGATATACTATACTTTTCATTATCAAGAACGATTCGATTATGCCGACACTCAATATCAAATCAACACAACAGGTCATTAAGGTTGGCGAACACAAGGGCGAAGAGATGTTCGTTATGCGAGTAGAACACTACAACACGATGGATGCAGAGAAAATCATCGACTATGCAGCCGAGACATACTGCATTCCTCGTGGCATGCTCCGCGCGTCATGGGAAGCCGTCGGTCAGGTGGTGAGCACATGGGCATTAGAAGGTCATGTCGTGGAAATCCCCGGTCTTGGCAACATCCGGGCGGAGATTCGTGCCAAGGCACAAAAGGAAGCAAAGGACGTCTCCGTAGATGACGTGTTCCGCAGAAAACTTCTGCTCACTCCCACCAAAGCCATAAAAGACCAGCTCAACTCAACCACCCTCGACATCACGTGTTATGACAGGAAAGGATGTGAGGTAAAGAGACACACAAATCAAGAGGAGGATGAGGATATGCATGTCACAAGGTGACACATGCAGCCCGCTCCGCTATGCCTCCGTTTCAGAACAGAGAAGGAATGGAGACGCAACGGAGAAGGAACGAAGACGCAACGGAGAAGGAACGAAGACGCAGCGGAGAAGAAAGGACAAAACGTCACTTGGGCGAGACGAAAGTGACGGCATGTTTGAGGTTCTCCACACGGTAGTGGTTGCTGTGCATCATCTCGCCGTCGATGACCAGCCAAAAGGGATCGTTGCTGGCTATCTCCACCGTTGCCCCTTGGCGGTATTTCATCAGCCGTTTCACTTCGGGGCGGTTGATGTGGGTGCCCTTGCTGTAGTCGTCGATGAGGCTGGCGAATTTGATGAGCGACATGGGTTTGAAGAGGTTCACTTCCAGAAGACCGTCGTCGTTTTTGGAGAGGGGTGCGCACATGTAGCAGCCGCCGTTGAAGCGCCCGTTGCTGAGGGTGGTGAGGAGCATGTTGCCGTCGAAGAACGGTTCGCCGTCTACGCTCATGCGCACATAGTTGGTGCGCGAGGTGAAGATGCTCTTGATGATGCCCGTGGTGTAGGAATGTTTGCCGCCGATGATGGGTTTGCGGCGCACATCGTTGCCGATTTTGCACACCATGGCGTCGAAGCCGAAGTTGCAGACGTTGATGCTGTAGCGGTCGTTGACCTTCATCACGTCCACTTTGTGCGTCTCGCCCTCCACAAGGCGGGCAATGTCGTTGAAGGCCTCGTGGGTGGAGTAGTATTTGATGTAGTCGTTACCGCTGCCGCTGGCCACTACGGTGACCTCGGCAAAGGGGTAGTTGATGAGGCCTGTGACCACCTCGTTGAGGGTGCCGTCGCCGCCACAGGCGTAGAAACGCACGGGTTGGTCGACGTGGTGGTCGCACCAGCGTTTCACAAACTCGGTCGCGTCGCCAGCACTTTGGGTGACGTATATGCTGTAGTCAAAATCGGAATGTTCCGAAGCGTAGGTTTCTACTTTTTGGGTGATTTCGGCAGTCGAATCGTATTTGCCTGCACAGGGGTTGATGACGAATATGTGTTTCACAATGTGTGTGTTCGGTGAATAATAGGGCATTCTTTCGTTTTGCAAAAATACTAAAAGTAATTTACATACGCATAAAAATATGATACATTTAACAAAATATTCGTATCTTTGCACTTTAATTGAATCCAGTTCATAACCCTCTAACACCTATAGTAATCAATGAAGAATATCCGCAATTTCTGCATCATCGCCCATATCGACCACGGCAAAAGCACCTTGGCCGACCGTATGCTGGAGTACACCAACACTGTATCTCAACGCGAGATGCAGGATCAGGTGCTGGACGATATGGAACTGGAAAAAGAACGCGGCATCACCATCAAGAGCCACGCCATCCAGATGAAGTTCGGCGACTATACCCTCAACCTCATCGACACCCCTGGCCATGTGGACTTCAGCTACGAGGTTTCCCGTTCCATCGCCGCATGCGAGGGTGCCCTGCTTGTGGTCGATGCCACTCAAGGTATTCAGGCACAAACTATTTCTAATCTCTATCTCGCTCTTGAAAACGACCTTGAGATTATCCCTGTGATGAACAAAATCGACCCCGACAGCGCTATGCCCGAAGAGGTCGCCGACGAGATTATGGACCTCCTTGGATGCCCCCGCGAGGACATCCTCTCTTGCAGCGCCAAGACGGGCGTGGGTGTGCCCGAGATTTTGCAAGCAATCGTCGACCGCGTTCCCGCCCCTGAAGGTGACCCCGAGGCTCCTCTTCAAGCCCTTGTGTTCGACTCGGTCTTCAATCCTTTCCGTGGCATCATCAGCTATTTCCGCATCATGAACGGCACCCTCCGCACCAACGACTGGGTCAAGTTCGTCAGCACCGAGAAAGACTATCATGCCGACGAAATCGGCGTCCTCAAACTCAACATGGAGCCTCGCAAAGAGCTCCGTGCGGGCGATGTGGGTTACATTATCAGCGGCATCAAAACCAGCCGCGAGGTACGCGTGGGCGACACTATCACCCACATGCAGGCCCCCTGCGAAAAGGCCATTGAGGGCTTTGAGGCGGTCAAACCTATGGTCTTTGCCGGTGTCTACCCCGTTGATACGGATGATTACGAGGAACTCCGCGCCAGTATCGAGAAACTTCAGCTCAACGACGCTTCTCTCACCTTCGAACCCGAGAGTTCCTTGGCCCTCGGCTTCGGCTTCCGCTGCGGTTTTTTGGGCCTGCTGCACATGGAGATTGTCCAAGAACGCCTCGAACGCGAGTTCAACATGGACGTTATCACCACCGTGCCCAATGTCCAGTACAAAGTCCGCCTCACCAATGGCGACGAAATCGACGTTTACAACCCTTCGGGAATGCCCGAACCCAACAATATCGCCGAAGTTTACGAGCCTTATATTCATGCCCAAATCATCACCAAAGCCGACTTCATAGGTCCTGTCATCAAACTCTGCATGGACAAACGAGGCATACTCAAAAATCAGACCTATCTCACTACCGACCGTATTGAAATAACGTTTGACCTGCCTTTCGGCGAGGTGGTTTTCGATTTTTACGACAAGCTGAAGAGCATTTCCAAAGGCTATGCCTCTTTCGACTATTACGTCAATGGTTTCCAGCCCTCCAAATTGGTCAAACTCGAGATACTTCTCAATGGTGACCCCGTTGATGCTCTTTCCACCCTCACCTTTGTCGATAATGCTTACCCCATAGGTCGTCGCATGTGCGAGAAACTGAAAGACCTCATCCCCCGTCAGCAGTTCGATGTGGCCATCCAAGCCGCCATAGGCAGCAAGATTATCGCCCGCGAAACGGTGCGCCAGGTGCGCAAAGATGTTACAGCCAAGTGCTACGGTGGCGATATCACCCGTAAACGCAAACTGCTCGAAAAACAGAAAGAAGGCAAGAAACGTATGCGTCAGGTGGGCAACGTCGAAGTGCCCCAAAGTGCCTTCCTCGCTGTGCTCAAATTGGATTAGAAATTTAAAAATAAATCTTATGAAATTCATCGCTTACATACTCATACTTGTGGCCGCAGTTCTTGCCGCTATTGCCATCACAGGCGTTATCTTTTATCGGTTGGCCAAGCGCTATTTCGA
>JAZUFY010000072.1:0-31960 GCA_045640925.1 Bacteroidales bacterium | reverse complement strand
TTGCTGTGCAGAACGAGGGAGCGTAGCGGGCTACGTGACCGAGTGATAAACAGCAAGATGCCGAAAAGCGCCCGAAATCGCAGAAAAGTATTTTATCTTTCATTATCCTCATACGTTGAATTTATAGAACCCACCTTAATACCGAAAATATCATGACTACATATCTCGTTCGTAAGAAAATGATGTTTATTTTTGCAAAAGAGGGGCTGTAATACCCGTTTTTGAGCAATACGACTTTTGAGCAAAATGAGGCCAAATTGCTTCACGAATACAGACTTAACCCTAAAGACCGCCGTCACAAAGAGGAGGTGGGGGCGGCCTGTCCGATGCACATAACCATGCCGGAAGTGTACGAATTGCTCGTAAAAAATGTACAAAATAATCATCACAATGTACGATTTGCACCAAACCCTCGAGGTGTACTACGGACCATCAGTCACATCAAGAATTGGGTGGGAGTCGATTGGCGGTCTTCCTATTGTCGCGAAATGGCTTTGCACAGCAACGCTTCATTTTTTTGCATCTCTCTGCAAAAACTGGGAAAGTCATTTTGTGTGGCCGAAGCTATTTGCAAGGAGAAGACATCAATAGATGCACAGTCGTCTCCTCCATAACTACTTTTATGTACCACGTAGTGTGGTCTATCTTTATCCAAATCGTCCTTGGAACATGGACATACAAACCCCGCCCTTGTAGCCTTGAGTCTATACATATAGGCAAGTATTTGCAAAAGGTCGCTGTGCTGGATGCTCTTGCCCTCTTCGGCATAGAGTTTGTACTTTGCATCCAGCACAAATCCTTTTTTCCAAAAGTCGGGATAACATAACCTATCTGAGTTGGCAAACAACGGAATGCCCTCAGCCTTTTCTTTGTTTCGTGGATGATCGAATCTTAAAGGCGACAAAATCGTGTTGATGTATTCCTCCCAAAGCCAGGCACCATCAAAAAGAATGCCGTAGATGGCTTCCCCTTTGTCGCCATAGCTGAGGCCTTCGTGACGCAGGATGCGGAGGCAGAGCTGTTGCAGGTCGCGATATTTGGTGTAATATGGATGGCTCAGCGGCCGCAGGTTGGCGTTGATGATACGTTGAAGGTCGTGTGGATTGTAGGTAGAAGTGGCTGCAATCACCTGCTGCACTCCGGCTCGGGTCTCAGGGTCATTGTTGAGCAGCCCTTGGCCGAGCGCATGGTGACGCAAATGTTCTATGGTATGGCGTATGAGCTGAGTGATGTTGTTGTCGCTACTATATTCCCTTGTACGGTAGGCTACCTTGCCAAGAAAAGGGATGTCTTGACGGATAAATCGACCCACATCGATAGTGCCACGTACCCTGTCGTCGTTGAACTCCCGATGTTGATATTGCCGAAAAAGACCTTGCGACAACGCCTCTTTGAGCATCTTTGGGAAAAGAAACACCAGGAAGTCAAGCGTCTGGTCCTCGCTGGAAGGGTATGGGAGATTGAAAACATTCAGCTGCAACACCTTTTGCAGCATATAATACAGGAAATAATCCCTACCATCCTCTGGGGTGAAACGTGATGTCACCTCAATAGGATGCCCCTTGTAGCTGAGGAACCCCATCAGGTTGGTTGTCCAGATGCCGCCATTGAAGCGGGTGAACAGTTTCAGTGTATCTACATCATCCTTTACATCTTTGAACGAGTGTGGATACACTAGAAGCTGCTCAGCGTCAGGAAGAAAATCGATGATATCGTTGCGCCAATCGTCGCCCTCGAACCTCCCTCCTTCGGCCACCTTACTGTTGTCCTTCATTCGTTCCATCACCATCCGCTGGCTTATCATTATCGTTTGTTGCGTCCTTTAAATCGAAGGAATTCTTTAACTTCTCAAGCAAATCATCTGCATTGGGCATTCCGCGCAGATACTCATATAGCAGGCCTTTGATTTTGTTGTTCCATAAGGCTTGAGAGTGTTCCTTTGAATAATCTTTAAAATAAGCAGGACCAATATGGTATGAAGCGTTCAATCCGGGGATCTTTTCAATGGCAGCATTCAAATTATTCATACAAACTTTTGCCTCCTCATTATCTCCCAAAATGGCATCTTGTCTGTCTTTGGCTGTAATCTCCTGGAATGTGAAACGACGTCGCATAGCAAAGTCCATACTCTCCACGCTGCGGTCAATATCGTTCATCGTGCCGATGATATAGACATTTTCGGGGACATAGAAACCTTCATGGAAAACATCGTTAGAATCTATCAGATTCTGGTATTGCGTCATCACCTTTCCCGACTCTCCACGATAACCAGGGTCGATAGAGAAGAAGAGTTCTCCAAATATTTTGGACATATCGCCACGGTTGATTTCATCGATGATAAAGACAAACTTCTTGCCAATTTTTTCTATTATATAGCGTAGAATCCCATAATAGTAAGACGAATTACAAGGGCCGATGACTTTTCTGATTTCCTCATCAATATTTGAAATACTGTTCAGACTATCAAGTGTACTAAATTTATTGTAGAGTTTTTTGATATTCTCCTTTGATACAGAATAGTCTGCGAGTTCTGTCGGCATGTTGTTCTCGTACCAACCAATATTATTATCTTTTAATACAACTAATCTGCAAGATTCTTGTGTTTTCAGCGGAATTGTAAAGAATCTTCTTGAATTAATGTCCCGAATTAATGCATCAAAAACACCATCAATTGATGCATATGGTAGCGCTCTTTTGCAAAATTCCTTAAAAACGCCATCTGTCCGTTTAAAGCCTATTTGTCCGTTCTCGGACACGGGTCTCAATCCCTCCACAAAGTCGGTATAGTCGTACGAAGGATGAAATTGGACGAATTGACAATTATTCCCCATCTCTTCCGCAATTTGTTTGGCGAGAAAAGTCTTTCCCGTACCGGGAGCACCATTCAAGATCAGGTTTTTGCAAGATTCAAGTTGCTGTATATACATATCTTTTTTAGATAAAATACTTGGAACTCTGTTATTTGATTCGCAGAGTGGATATCTGTCGAAGGTTCTTTGGAGATACGATTCCAATTCTGGATAATTATCCAATTTAACCATTGACTGCCCGAAGCTCCGCTTAAACCCTCTTTCACCCAGTTGCTGTTGCGAGAGCGCACCATCTGTTTCGTCTGCCCGTTTGGTGATTTGGATGCGCATCACATCAGGATTATTACCCTCCTTGTCCTTGTTTTCAAAGAATGAATTTAACGAGTCGTCAACTGAATAATCGGTATCGTCAAACATTTCTTTATACGGCACCGAATCCATAATCACAACACCCTCATACATCATCCGCTGCTTATCCGAACTGTAGAAATAGATGGTAGTTCCTTCAGGTTGGACGTGCCGACTCCAATCTATTTGATCGTACTTCTGCAGATAGTCATCCAAGCGGAACCTCTTTTTATTGTTATAATATAATATGATTGACATGGCGAAAAAATGAAATAATTAAAAAATTATAATCAAAGTTAAGAAACCTCATTCATTGTGTCAAGCATCGCCTTGAGGGCGGAGTAATAATTGTCGTCTGTGCCTTGCAGGATGGTCTTCACATTGAGATACACCATGACCACCGAAGCGTGGCAGTTGTTGAAGATGCCACGGGCGATGTGGGTGTCTTTCAGTCCCGTCCCAATACTGTGCGTGGCAAAAGAAAAATTGACCGTGATCTCGTTCTTTCGAGGGGTTTGTACTTTGACTTCGGACAAATTGTGTTGCAAGGTTTCGACAAAATATTGCACAAGTTCCTGGTGCTGCGGTTGCACATGGCTGCCTTCAAATTGAAAACCTTCCGTGTCCTTCGGCATACCCCATTCCACCACGACATCTGCCCGAGTTGGGGCACCACTGGCAAATGCAATGACCAACTGGTCGGACTTAATCTGCCGCAGATCAGCCAAGTAGTCTTGGAACATCTGTGGCAGAGGTTCCTCCTCCGATTCTGTATTCGCGACATTCGGATCCGTCATCTTGACGTATGCCTCGTGATGGGTTTGTCCCAGTTCCTCTGCCGTTCCGAAGAAACGTCTCTCCCGAGTGATCACATCCAAGGGGGTGTTGTCCGCTATTGTTTCCACAAAATGCGACAACCCGTGTTCGGTGGCGCCCCATATATTGAGAATGCAGAACTTTTGTCCCTCGGTACGACGACAAAAACCGTAGGATGTATTCGTCTTGTATCGTTCCAGCACCTTGAGGTCGGCAAAGGACATGCCGTAATCCGATTTCTTGGGGCGGAAACGCAAAGATGTGTCGTAATCTGCCTCCTTGCGGTGGAAACGCAGATTGTCGCTCTCTCTCACCGCCTCAACGATTTCCTCATCCGTAAGCAGACAAACTGCCTGCAAGGCATCAAACGACACATATCGCGGCCCTGCCTTGCGTCCGTCGAGATAGGCCTTCGGCCCTGTGGAGGCGTCGAACCGATTATTGATGTCTTTGATACGGCCGGCCAGGACTTCGTTTCTTCGTTTGTCCTCGATCACCTCCACAAAGCCGGAACCAATCAAACCTGCCGGAACGGCGAAGATGGCTATGCCGAGGATGCCCACGATGATGGCGATGATGTTGCCCCATGTTGTAACCAGCTCAAAGTCGGCCATTTTGCCCGGGTCGCCGAGGTATTTGGCAAAGGCCCACACCAGCGAACCCCAGCCGTTCTCAAAGCGGTCGGGTTGGGCGGCATGTTCGGCAAAATAGAGCAGAAACGAAAGGATCACCGTCAGAATGGAGAGAAATGCCAAACTGATGCCCAGTTCCTGCTTCTTCGATGATACCGCCTCGCCCAAGATGCGGAACGACTTCATATAGCGGAACACCCTGACAAGTCGCAGCACACGCAGCACCTTCAATGCCAGATAGGGAATGGGGAAAATCAACGCCAGATAGAACGAATAGGTCGAGATGAAATCAACAAATCCGTAAAAGCTGAGACAGTATTTCACGCGTCCTTTGAATCCCTTGTACTTTGGGTCGAGTAAGTCGGCACACCATATACGCAGCGACACCTCGATAGTGAAGATTATCGTGGTCACCAGGTCCACCACATTCAGCAGATTGCCTATCTGGGCATTTACCCCATCAAAAGTTGAGAGAAACACCTCCACGGTGCTCACGATGATGAGTGCGATGATAAACCAATCAACCATATTCTGCCACACATGCGTGCGCAGATTATCGTCAAAGACCAGGTTCAGTTTCTGCTTGAAAGAAAGTTCCTTTTGAGTTTTGTTGTCGTTCATAACTATATCAAGTTCATGTCAAGTTACCCCACTTTCACCTTTTCAATTGGCTGCCTTCCTATTGTTGGTAAGAGTTCTTAGAAGCAACGCTCCATTTATTAGATTGTGGATATGAGATTAAATGTTAGGCCGTTTGATGGTGTAATCTATCACAACAGAAGCGCCATTAGCCTATAATATAGGCCTATGCAATTCCTTCAATTGTTCTTTTAGGACTGCTATCCAAAGTGTCTGATAATGATAACTATCATTTTCTTGAAGATTGCCTTGCAATGATACAATTGATCCAGCAACATCATCTGCCATCCAGCAGTTGCCAAAACAGTACCCACTAATATAGACTCTGAAATCTGGAATCATCAACATTTTGCATAGTTTGACAACTACTTCTTTTGACACACAAGGACCGAATGGCAATGAAAGTAATGCTTGAGCGAAATTGTCATGTTCGTAATTGGGATTCTCTGCGAAAGACTTTGAAGCGATCCATATCAAACGATAATAGCAATATCTTAACAATGTCAATTCTCCTTCCTTCGAATTGTATGCTTCATCTTTGGAAAGATTGGTAATTCTTATTCCTGCATCAGCCCAACGCTGAAGTTCTCTCATTGAATCTTGTATCATGGGATAATTTATTTGTTATTAAAACAATATATCTTCTCCTGTTTTTTCTTATGCTCTTCAGAAAAGTCTAACAAAGCAGTTTCTCCACAGTAATCGCAGACATGTGAACTTGTGCAATCTGAACATAGAATAAAATCTTTGTTGCATCGTGAACAAAAATATTTAACATATTGTGCTGTTCCTTTAAATTCTTTGCCACATGCTTCGCATTTGAATCTTTCAAACATAGTAAACAAATATTTTATGATTTGTATTTTTAAATTTGTTTTTTCAATTCTTTTTTACACCGTATTCGGCTCCTAGGAACTGATGCGAAAGTTGAATTATTCTTATTGTATGAAAATCCTTTGTTGTGAAACTTTATCGGGTAACACTGCAGTCGAAACTATCGGATGGGGAATCATCCCAATCGCCGAAATAATTCTTAAATCGTGTCGACTTATTTGGAATAATGACAGATGAAAGTTTGGTGTTCTTAAACGCATTGAGGCCTATCTTCAACACTGAACTCGGAATAACTACTTTTTCCAGTTTACTTTCATAAAAAGCTTTCTCTCCAATACTTGTCACGGAATTAGGAATCACCACTTTCTTCACTCCACTATAATAAAAAGTGTATTGCTGAATTTGCGTTACACCGTTCGGAATAATAAATGACTCTAAGGCAGAACAATTGTTGAAAGCATTTTCACCAATTGTTTTCACTGCAGGAAAACTGGCATTGCTCATGGCCGAACATTCTTGAAATGCACTTCTTCCTATATGGGTCACAGAGGTCCCTTCTATAGATTTGAGGCTTTTGCATTTATTGAAAGCCAATTCATCTATTTTGCGGACACATGCGGGTATCTGAACTGAAATCAATGCGCCACAATCAAAAAAGGCTGCTTTGTCAATTCCTGTGACCAAATAGGTCGTTCCATTGCACATCACATGCTTAGGTATCTGCAAATTCCCTGACGGTTCACTATCCCACATGCCTTCATATTGCGATGTTACAATCATTTCCGAACTATTGGATGGATTCTTTTTAAAATATAGGGTTTGGCCAGACTTGCATTTGCCTTTAAATTTCCCCTCTTCAGCGGGAACACAGTTTACTGCCCCAAGATTTGCTTCAGCTTTCGCCTTGGCTTCTGCCTCGGCCTTCGCCTTAGCCTCCGCCTCAGCCTTTGCTTTGGCTTCAGCTTCAGCCTTTGCCTTAGCCTCTGCTTCGGCCTTTGCCTTGGCTTCAGCCTCAGCTTTTGCCTTAGCCTCTGTTTCGGCCTTTGCCTTAGCTTCTGCCTCAGCCTTTGCCTTGGCTTCAGTCTCAGCTTTGGCTTTAGCTTCTTCGGCAGCTTTTTCAGCGGCAACTGCTACGGCAGCCGCCTCTACTGCGGGAGCAATATCGGGAGTCGAGGAAGCCGCAGGAGCCGACTGTGCGCCCTTTTCAAGAATCTTGGCATCCAGCACCATCTCGAATTCGTCTGGATCGATGCCCTGAGCCGTGGCTTTCTTGATGAGGATGGCCCGCTCTTTGTCGGTCACCACGCCGTCCATCAAGGCGGCATCAATCAGACGCTCGATATCCACGGCAGGAACTGCGGCGGGAGCTGCCTTCGCAGCCTCATTTTCTACTTGAGTTCCAGAGTTCCCTGTTGACTCGCCACTTTGGAATCGAGCAACAGATGCAATGGTGACATCGTCGGGCACCAGCTGAGTGTCGGCAGCATCGGCCACCTGTACGCTGATGCCGTATATCTCGAGCATCTTCTTCTCGAATCCGCCCACCTTCATATTGCCGCGCACGGAGAGATCTCCGCCCTTGGCATCACCAGTTCGGATTGAGGCCAGGCGTGCATCGTCATCGGCCAGTTCTTTGCCATTATATACTCTCAAAGAAGCCCCGAAGGCCTCCTTGAATTGTTTCTTTAAGTTCTTGACCGACATGCGGCCGTTGATATTAAGTTCTGCCATAGGAGTAAAAGTATTAAACGTAATTGTCGATAGGAATTTTCCTAACAAACGTATAATCCCCCTTCCACCTTAAATGAGAGGGAAGGGGGATGGGGTGAGGATTCTATTCGACTACCTCGAATTCGGTGCGGCGGTTGATCTCGTTGTTGCCGGGTTCGAGAGGTTCGCTGCTGCCCTTGCCCTCATACTGCAGACGGCTTTCATCGACGCCTTGGCTGATGAGGAAGTCCACAGCTGCCTTGGCACGTGCCTCGGAGAGTTTCTGGTTGAAGTTGGCATCACCCTCTTCGGAAGTATGACCCACGATGCGGAGTTTCAACTCGGGGTTTCTGTCCATCAGTTTCTGCAAGTCGTGCAGCACAAACTTGGCATCATCATTCAGGTCGGACTTGTTCTGCTCGAACTGGGCGGCATTGAAATTCTTCTCAATTTCTTCAAGTTGCTGCACATACACGGTGTCCACCTGCGTAACAGTGACGGTATCGGTGACTACCACCTGTTCGGGCTCTTTGTTGCATCCTTTGGCAAGAAGCAGGATAAGCACTACGACAAGTGCGGCTATCAGCAGCCACACCCACCAAGGGATATGCTTCTTCTCTACCTCTTTTATTACTTCCTTCTCAATGATGACAGGCTTCCAGTTGTTGAGGTATTCGAGTTCGAAACCGCCCTTTTGTCCGCGAGCGCCTTGGTCGAATTCCGACACATAGATATCGTACTGTTTGGCCCATTCCACCAAAGTTGAGAACTTATCCGACGGCCACATCTGATAGACTGCCACTTTGCTGCCATTCTTCATGTTCAGCATCAGTGTGAAATTATCGTCCTCGTAGAAATAGTTCGATTTAAGACTCTTCTCTGGGTCTTCGTTGGCGGCATGGGTCTTGAGGTTTGCCACAAACTCGGTGCGTCCCTGCTCGTCGAGGAACATCTTAAATTTGCCTAATCCCAGTTTGTCGGAAGGGAAAGCCTCGTTCAAGTCTGCAACTGTAGCATCTGGATGTATTAGCAAATAAGCATTAGCGATTCCCAATGCTGTGCGGCTTTGATTCTTGCCCTTCACCAGCACCTTGGCCGATGCGGGATAATTTTTGGTTGCTATGTCTGACATGTTTTTCGTTATTTATGTATTAATAATCAGTATTTTTTAAGCCTTGTAATTGATGAATATTGAAGGATTATCTCCTTTTCTTGGCTGCTTTTTCGCGTTCGCGTTCACGGGCAAGTTCTTCGCGGGCACGCTCGATTTCGCCTTTCAGATGATCAATGGCACGGTCGTGGCTGGCGGCATGGTCAATCTTGCTTTTGCGATAGCTTGCCTTTGTACTTGTACTGCTGGATCCCTTGATGAGGTCGGCATAGTGTTCGTTGTCTCTCTTCTTTGCTTCGCGCTCGCGAGCCACGTCGGCACGGAGGTCGATAAGTCTTTTCCTGTAGTATTCAACACTCATGATTGTAAATTTTGAGGGGTTAATATAGAACCTGGCAGGGAGTCACCTCGCCTGCCAGATTGATTTTTTGCTACGATTACTTGCCAGCAGCAGTGAGGGTGATGCTGTTGTCAGCCAAAGCGGAGTCGTCGGCATTGGCCACCTGAACCTTGATGCCGTAGAGTTCCTTCACCTTGTTTTCGAAATTGCCAACCTGCATGTTGCCTTTCACAGCCAATTCGCCGCCTTTGGCGTCTTTGGCACGGATAGAAGCGAGGGTTGCATCGTCATCGGCGAATTTTACACCGTTGTACACGCGCAGAGTGCTGCCGAAAGCCTCTTTGAATTGTGTGCGAAGGGTCTTCACCTTCATGTTGCCGGTCATTTTAATTTCTGCCATGATAATTGAATTTTAAGTTAATAATAAGTTTAATAAATAATTATATTTTCCAATAGATAATTTACTTCGAAAGCGTCTTCTTATGTGCCTTTAATCTTTTAATTTCTTTTTTTATGTCATCATCCGATTTTACACCAACAATCTTTCCCAAACTAAAACCAAGCAATTTTTTTTCTAATTCGCCAATTCTTACATCGCACTCATGCTTTGTGTTAGGAAGGCCTATCAGACCGTTTGTCATCGAACTTAATAATCCCATATTATAAATGTTTTTAATGTTTTCCCTACTCTTTATAGGATTTTCGGGGATCTCCTTTTTTTGTATCGATGTTTCTTGTTTAGAGTCAGTAATTATGCGAAAATAATTCCTTTGCCTTTCTTTGTGGCATTGTAGTCAAGAAGAATCTGCTTGATTTTGCGAACATCCTTCTTTGCCAAACAGTAGGCTTTGGCTGTGCCTCCCGTGATGCGGATTTCGATGTCGGCACCGATAAGATGCTCGTCGATGATAATGCGGCGGATATACCGAAAAGAATAGACCTCCTCATCCACTCCGACAAGGATTAGGTTGCGCTTGCGGATGGTGATCGTCTCTTCATCCGTGTCCACAATCACGTGCCAGGGGGTGGCCGCGTTGATTATTTTCCCATTGGCCGCCATGGCGGCTTCTGTAGAGGTGGCTTCAAACCGCATATTCGATTACTTTTATTATATACTATTTATGCAAAATCATTATGTTGCAACTGGTGTGAGACCTAAAGTTATACTATAACATTTTGAGAGTGCAAATATAACCATTATTTTTTCTATATTAATGGTTCATTTTAGGTTCATTCAACAAGTTGCTAATTCTCAATGAGTCACAATACACAGAAATGTTTCCACATCAAGTGGCTACACGCCTATCATGGTTTCCGCCATGAATATTCACAAATTTTCCACATAGATGCCTAACGGGGAATTATCTTTCTTTGGGATTCTCCTTTTTCAAAGCGCAACAATGGATGCAACCACAATTATAAATGTGCTATTTCTATTCCCTTATCGGCTGAGGGTTGAGGCGGGCGTAGATGCTGTCGGCGCGGTAGGCTTCCATGGAATGAAATCATCAATAGAGTAATCCGAACATCCACAAAGGAATTCTGTTGCCAGATCCTGTCTCAATGCCGTCAACGGCCAAGTAACTGTTTGGTTCGTCGGCAATCTGATGGAAGTTCTTTCCTTTCCCTCCAACCTCAAAGAGATATCTTCCGTCCAATGCAAAGTCGCCTTTCGTGGACGCGGTCACTGTTGCCACAGCGCTGCATTGGTTTAGGAAGAATGTCTCGCGCAGCGTACCCACATTCACTTCCGACGAAATGGCATACATCAAGTTGCCGTTGTTGAGGTATATCTTTTCTGGGCCTACAAGATGCTTGTAGTCCTTTGGCAGCTTGGTAAGCATCAGCAGTAATCTTGCTTTGTCAAGACTGTACAGCATCTTCAGGCACGAGTCCCTCGTGGTTCCCAGCTGGCTGCACAGCTGGCTGATATTGGGTGCCAGCGGCACATGCTGCGTTATCACCATCAGCAGCTGTTTGGTCTTCTGTATTGTTGCATACGACACCCCCTCTACAGCCGGCATATCGTTCTCTATGACAAGGTGGGCCACTTCGGCAAGTCGGATGTGGTAGTCGATTCCGGCCTCCTTCGAGAAAGGATAGTAGCCCTGACGCAGATATTCCTCAAAAATCGGTAGTATGCTTCGACCCTCTGTAATCTTCATGGATATTGGCAGATGGTCTGTCAAGAGGGTCTCCAGCGGAATGGCATCCACCTCCAACTTCTGCGTGAATGCGAGATACTCTCTGAACGACATACCCTCCAGCGTGTACATCGTCTGCCTCCGCGACAAATCTGTCTTAGAATTGTCGATTTCAAGCATACTGCTGCCTGTATAGACGATTGTCAAGTCGTTATATGTATCGTACAGATTTTTGATAATCATACTCCAATTGGGGTACTTGTGAACTTCGTCCAGATACAGATGGCGCACCCCGTGGGTATAGAGATAGTCAGCCAAGTCCGGCAGGCTGTTGGTCTGAAACCAGAAATGATCCAGCGAGACATAGAACGCTTCATCTGGGTTGGCATATCTCTCTTTAATGTGTTGGAGCAGCATTGTTGTCTTCCCCACACCCCTCATTCCCATGATTCCAATAAGTCGTGCGTCCCAATTGATTCTGTTATAGAGGTATCTTTTAAACTTCAGCTGTGTGTTCTTGTACAGCCTAATATAAACATTCTTAATGATTTGTATATCGTTACCTGTCATTCTGATTAACTTTTTTAGAATGCAAATATACGTATTTTTTCACTTTTGCAAAAGTTTTTTTTGAATTATTTTCACTTTTACAGAAGTGATTTTTCTATATTATCCACTATTCCTTTATCGGCTGCGGATTGAGGCGGGCGTAGATGCTGTCGGCGCGGTAGGCTTCCAGCGATTGGGCGGGCACAAGGAAGAGGAATGACCTATTGGGTTTCTGATTAGCGATTTCGGGGAAGGGGTCATCAACGTAACAAGGTGGAACTTCGGCACGGAAGACAAGGGTGTCGATTACCTTGAGATCATAAAATGCCTTGGAGTCAATATGCTTCACCGCGGGTCCAACCTCAAGATAGCGGCAGTTGAAGAGCACGCCTAAAGACATACATCCCAACGTTTCCAGGCTGTCGGGCAAGATGAGCCGAACAATACCCGAACCATAAAGTGCAAATTGGTCGAGAGAACGCAAAGATTTGGGCAGGTACAATTTTTGTAGTTGATAGGTCTCGGCAAAACTGCGAACTCCGATTTTTTCAATACCTTCTGCCACATATATTTCCCGCAATAGGTAAACGTACTCCAACAAATCGGGACACATCTCTTCAACCGTGGATTCGAAAATGGCCGTGTGCAGATGGGTGCATTGATGAAAACGGCTTTCTCTTGGCTTGTTTTCGGGTGTTTTGAGACGAGCAGAACGTACCACAAGGGTGGTGATATTGTCGCAAAAGCCAAAGACCATTTCGCCAATCGAATCAAGACCGACGGGGAGTGTGATAGTGTCGGTGAGACTCGGACAATGGTAAAAGGCATGATTGTCAATCAAGCGCAAGTTTTCGGGAAAAACCACATGGGTGAGGCTGTCGCTATGGGCAAAGGCCTCGGGGGCAATTTGGGTGAGGGGAAATTTTAGGCCGAAATAACGAATGGTCTCGGGCAGCACCAATTTGCCTGATACTTTTTCGGTGCCGACCACTACGGCTTGGGAATCTTCGATTTTGCAGCGTAGCACGATATCGGAGTTGATGGAATATGTAAACTCCCGCGAATTGAAGTGCCTCAGGGTGTGGATGGATAAGGGTATGAAAATGATCAGCAACAGTAACAGGACAAACTTGACCCAACGGCGAAAACCAAACATGGCGGAGAGAACAGCTTCGGCATTGGGATAGCGGGCATCGCGGTTATGGCGGCAGCAACGACGTTTGACTGTGTGATAGCGGTGAGGAAAAACTTGCTGCAGCACTCGTCCGAAGTTGTAGATGTCGGAACGACAGTCGAGAAGGGTTCCTTCAATCTGTTCGGGCGAGGCATAGGCAAGCGTATAGGACGGCTGCTTCAAGGCCACATACTGGTCGGCATCGGAGAGTCCGAAATCGATGATGCGGATATTGTTGCCGTTGTGCGTGACGAGAATGTTGGAAGGCTTGAGGTCTCGGTGTACCACCTGCAGCGAATGGTAGTAAGCCATTGCGTCAAGCATCTGCCTTATCGCCCGCTGCCTCATTTTGGTCGAGGGATTCTCTTGCAAGAATTCGTCCAATGGGCGGCCATCAACATACTCCATCACGATGCAGGCGCCTACCTCTGGAATCTGTTCGAAACTGTAAATACGGGCGATGTTGGGATGGGAGAGCGTCAAGGCAATCTCAAACTCCTTTTGCAACAAGGCAATATACTGGGGTTGTGCTTGGTACTCAGGCTTCAAACCTTTGAGTATAAACTGCTTGCCATAGCGTTCGGCACGCATGAGTCGGCTGAAGCCCGACGAGGGTATTTCGTCCAATATCTTATAGTCTCTATCAAGCGAAAATTGCCCTTCGGTCATGCTGCTAATGCAACTGGTTGTAGTATAATTGCTGTCCTTGTTCACGTTGCAAAAATAATAAAAAATTATGAATTATGTTAAAAAAAATACTTTGAACCAAATATGAACCAACAAAAATAATGAAATATTGACAATTAATTATTATATTTGCAACGAAGAAACACATTATCCAATGAACGATTATAGTCAGAATATCACAATTTTACGGGGTCTTGTAGAGAAAGTTTCAGGACAGAGGATGCAGACTTCAAACGATTTCATCTATCTTTGCGGATCCATACAGGGAAGATTGAATATCACTTTGGGAGTATCAACTTTGAAGCGCATTTGGGGATATGTGGACGGGGTGTGCAAACCCCGAATCGCAACCTTAGACATCTTGTCGCAATATGTGGGTTACCCCGACTGGGAAACATTCGTGTGCGACTATTGTGAAAGCGACGAGGCTCGTTCAAGTCAGATCACATGGTCGAAGTCTCTCAAATCCACCGACATCCCTGAAGGTGCCGAATTTGAGATTACCTGGAACCCCGGTCGTCGATTGCTGCTCCGTCATTTGGACAAGGACATGTTTCTCGTTCTTGAATCGGAAAAGTCGAAAATCAAAGTTGGCGACACCTTTCATTGCGACCGTTTCATCCTCCTGCAGCCACTCAACCTTTTCCACTTAGAACGTAAAGGCTGCGACCCTTGCGATTTCATCGTTGGCAACAAAGGAGGCCTGCTGACCATCAGCCTTCTCGATTCACATTGATTTTAGGTGGGTTCTATAAATTGATTTCTTGGGATTTCGGAGTGATTTTCGAGCAGGTTGCTGTGCAGAACGAGGGAGCGTAGCGGGCTACGTGACCGAGTGATAAACAGCAAGATGCCGAAAAGCGCTCGAAATCGCAGAAAAGTATTTTATCTTTCATTATCCTCATACGTTGAATTTATAGAACCCACCTTTAATATTCCCACCTCGCACACTTTCCGACCCATCCCTTTTTCAAACAAAGATTTCAACATCCAACACCACGAATATCAATTAAGGTGGGTTCTATAAATTGATTTCTTGGGATTTCGGAGTGGTTTTCGAGCAGGTTGCTGTGCAGAACGAGGGAGCGTAGCGGGCTACGTGACCGAGTGATAAACAGCAAGATGCCGGAAAACGCCCGAAATCGCAGAAAAGTATTTTATCTTTCATTATCCTCATACGTTGAATTTATAGAACCCACCTTAATACGGAATACTAAGAAACAAAAGTAGTAGTCCTATTTTGGGCACCAAAAGAAACAAGACTCAGCAATGAGTCCTCTTTTTTTTTATAACCCCTTCACGACCTTACCCCCTCCCCCACTCTCGCCGAAACTTTGCTGTGCTTGCGATATGCTTCCGATATACTTCCGATATACTTGCGATATGTTTCCGATATATAATATCGCATTCATATCGCAAGCATGTCGCAAACATTTGGGAAGCAACTTGGAATCACAACAAAGTCTTCACGAAATCCCAAGATTGTCTCAAGGTTGTCCCACTATTGTCCCACTATTGTCTCAAGGTTGTCCCAAGGTTGTCCCACTATTGTCCCAATATTGTCCCAATATTGTTTCATTTTTGTCTCACGGAAGGAAGACATGTTGAGTGGGGCAGCACTTGGGGAACATGGACGCAACTTTTTTCGAAAAAAAATGTATCAAAAACGCATTATTTCAAAAAAAAGGTTATTTTTGTATTTTCAAACCCTTAAGCAAATGAAAACACATATATACATATATCAGCCAATTATACAGAATCAACAATATTGTATTTATAAATAATTAACATTATATTACATGAATTAACAAAAAAATCGAGTTACAACACCTAAAGACATTCAAAAAAAACAACATTTCATCGGCCAAGATCGAGCGATAGAAAAAGAAAAACAAACATTCCTCTCGACAAATGAGAATAGCGAAGAAAATATAACCACCCAACAGCAGGCCCCGGCAGCAAGATGACAAGATATGAATCGAAATGAGTGAAAAATTGACCATACAAGATAACGCCATAAACCATAACAAGCACCTGCTACGCAGAATCTGCAAATCTTGGTGCTTGCTGATGGCTATGCTTTTGGTCGCGATGGGCGTCAAGGCTCAAGATACTGCGTCTGCTGTCAATCCCGACACCATCACCGACGAGAACTTTGTGATTGCCTCCCTTATTGTGGCCGACCCTGGTGATGTGTTGTATTCCCGTGTTGGGCATGTGGCGCTCCACATGAAATGTCCCACTCACAATTTGGATTATGTCTTCTCCTACGAAGCCGAGCCCGTCAAGGGACAGGTGGCTCGATTCCTTGCGGGCAAGCTCAAGATGGGCATGTTCGCCATCCCTTTTGAAGAATATCTCAACATCTATCGTCCTGAAGGTCGTGGCGTTCGCGAATACCGCCTCAACCTCCCCATCGAGGTCAAGCAAAACCTTTGGCGCATTCTCGACAATCACCTGATGGAGGGTGCCAACCTTCCTTACGACTACCTCCAGCGTGGGTGTGCCCACAGCACGCTGATGATGCTCAAGGAGGGGTTGGATACCATTCCTATCCAATATGGAGAATGGCCCGAAAAATTCAATCTCACCCGCAGGGAACTGGCAAGTCGGTGTTTTGCAGAACACCCGTGGACAAAGTGTTTCCTCAACCTTATCTGCAATGGCTCCATCGATAGGGATTGCCCTAATGAGGAAAAAGTCATCATGCCTGCCGATTTGGTGGAAGTGCTGACCCATGCCACGGTGAATGGCAAGCCCTTGATGGATGCCGACTCGGTGCAACTCGCTTCAAGCAGCAGGGTTCCGCACCAGTCTTCTTGGTTCACCCCTTTGCTGGTGGCTATAGTTTTGTTGGTGGCTTCGATTGCCATGTTTGTGTTCCGTAAGCGGTGGATGGATTACCCGCTGCTCGCTGTGCAAACCGTGTTGGGTGTTGCGTCGCTTTATCTTGTGGTTTGCTCCGACCTGTGTTGCACCGAATGGAGCTGGCTGCTCATTCCGTTCAATCCGCTACCTCTCATCTTCTGGCATTGGCGCCATTATTGGGCTTTGCCCTACGCCATTTTGCTTGCAATATGGAGCATCGTGATGTCGGCATACCCTCACCAGCTTACGGATTCCACATACATAATACTCGCCGTGGCACTAATGATTAACTTTTTGGGCATATTTCGCAATAACTATCTACAGAATAAGAACCGCAATATAGATTCCATCAAGCCCCAACGGCAAGGTGACAACATATAAAGAAACATCATTACTAAACTATGAAGAAAAAAACTTTAGAAAAAACAACAAATAGTATGCAAAATTATTATTTTGATTTTAAGAAGGTACTTATATTGCTCATTGCAGTCCTCGGATTCGGACAACATGCGATGGCAACTGATTACTATGCAAAATTGTCTGTGGCAATTAGCAGTTCCAGTCCAACAGGAGCAGGTACCGTCTATCTTGGTAATAATAGAACTCAAACCACACAAACGAATTCTAGAACGGATAATCACAACGTGCAATTTACATTACATCATACTGAAAATGATGGGTTTAAATTCCTTGGATGGTCAAATAATCCTGATGGTAACGAAAATAATATTATTGAAGGAAGTAATGGTGATTCATGATCCACAACTGTCTACTCTAATTTTGATAGTCAATCCTCTCCTGCAGATGGAGGAACTCTTTACGCAGTATTCAAACCTTTGCCCACGTTCTATTTCTCTGCTACCGCAAGTGTAAGTACAAGTGGTGGAGGAACGGCAAGTGTGAACAAGACAACTTGGTGGGAGTATGGTGAACATTGGTATAATGAGGATCGATCAAGTACAGCCACTTTTACTGCAGCACCAGACGAAACGCATTATTTCTCCCATTGGAGTTCAACGGATGGAGGTACTTCTATCAGTACGGATAATCCTTATACCGCAACATGGACATCAAACTCTACAAACGAAAGTTCTCCAGTTAACACTACGTTGTATGCCGTTTTCTTGCCTAAGCCTGTTTTCTATTTCTCTGCCGAAGCCATTGCAAGTCCTTCGGCAGGAGGTTCTGCTTCGGCCAATCTTACAGCGTCCTCGGTGATGGGAGAGAATGGAGGCACGACTTCGGCGCAAACGACAGCCACATTCACCGCTACTCCTAATAGTGGATACGGTTTTAGTGGATGGAGTACATCTGAAAATGGAACAATTGAAAGCACAAACAACCCATATACCAAGACAATCACATCTACTTCCACGGATAATAGCAATCCGACCAACACCACAATGTACGCAATATTTACGCCATTCCCAACAGCAATTGATGCGGACGATGTGGCTCTTGGTAAAGGTCTGAGCATTGCAATCAACACTACGCTTACACCCAATAATGCTTATCAAAATTTGGCTTTTGCTTCCGCCGATCCCAGCATCGCAACTGTAGATGAGAATGGTGTGGTTACGGGTGTGACCACAGGTTCTACCACTATTACTATAATCGCACGCGACAACACCAATACCGAAACTTGTCGTACAACCATCAATGTGGCAGTACACGGGCAGGTAGAAACGCCGATTATCTCGTTTGACCCTGCCGATGATGGAGAATCAGCCTCGTGCAGTATAACCTGTAATACAGAGGGGGCGGTTATTCATTATACTACCGACGGTTCTACGCCTACCCCTACCAGCAGTCAATATTCAGTGCCGTTCAGTATTGATGAGGATGTCGTGGTGAAAGCAATCGCCATTATGTCGGGCGAAGAGGCCTCGTTGTGGGAAAGTTCCAACGTTGCTATCAAACAATACGTTGCTTGCAGTTCTGCTACCCCAAGCATCATTATCAATGGTGACGAGGTGACATTCTCATCCTTCGATGACAACGTTACCTTCTATTATACCACAAACGGGGATACACCTACCTTGTCCAGCAATAGTTGGACATCTACCTCAACAGCCATCACAGGGTTGACCAACGAAACGGTCATCAAGGTGATTGCCAAATCGGGCGAATGCAAACCTTCTTCTGCTGTTTCGCGCACCTATTACACCCCCTCGGGCGTCAGCGACGGAGTGGTCACCCTCAACGACCTGGAAGACCACAACTGGGCATATTATCAAACATCTGAAAATCTTCCGTCTGGCTATCCTACAAGTTATTTGACTTCGCCAGATCCGCGTAATGTAAAAATAACATATAGTGGTGGTGGAGTTGAAGGCGCATCGGCTGTAGCAATTTCAGGTCTCGATGGCGAAGGTCAGAACACGATGATTTATTATAAGACATTGGAGAAACACGATTTATCGGTCAAAGATAATGGTGAATATGCTTATACTGTTATTTCTAATCCATTCAGCAAACGTCCCAAGAAAAACTCGACATATTACGGTTTCGCAGGTTGGAAAGTCGTTAGTGGCGCCAAATATATACAACGTGCCACGGGAAAGGCCACGCCTGTTAACAATTCGACGGTACTTGATTTGGACGAAACAATACATTTTATTAATTTGGATAATGACTACATCCCGAATTGTATATCGGCAGAAGTGGTGTTTGAAGCAACCTGGACACCTGCTCAAGTTAAAACAGGAACAAGTGTGCCATCTTTTGATTCAGAATACAATACTTATGAAACTCGTTTTTGGGTCATTAATGGTGATATAACAGGATATAATGCTTTGTCCATTGGAACTGCTTGCACAATGATGGCTATGGATCCAGATGGAGAAACAGGAAACTATAATACTTATACTATTCAAAGAGCAATTACGGCAGGTACGGATAATGTTAAGATTGAGTGGGTACAGTTTAATTCAACAGGTGCTGTTGATGCTAATGGAAAAAACTTTACTATCGGTCGTGGCGTAATACAAAATAATAATACTGCAGGTCCTCTGTACGGAATAAATGCTGATGCAAACTGCAATAATACCGTTAAAATTGAAAGTGGAAAATACAGTTTATTGCATAATTTCAATAACGGAATCAGTAATGATAAGTCTGTTGATCAGTTGATGATACTTGGTTGTGACTATGACCGTGCAAAAGATGAGAATGACCACTTGAGCATTACTGGTGAAATGTATTTAGGCAAGTCTGTAAATCTCCATAGAACTTCTGGTGAACTATTTTGTCGTGCGGTTATTAAGAGCGGCAATTTCCAACCTGGAGTAAACGCACAAGGGTCAGAATATACCGGAGTTGGAGGATCACATACATATTATATGTCTGTTAATGGAACTGCTTATCCTGGCCGACGTTATATGTTGGTAGAAGGTGGTCATCATCGAGGTCTTAATGGCGGAATGGATGAGGCAAGTGGCCAATCAGCAACTGATCGTGCATTTGATTTACGAGTACGCGGTACGGCTCAGATTGATGGAGTTATATACGGAGGTGCTGAATTTTCTAATGCAAAAGGAACACGAACGATGATTTTTACAGGCGGCACGATTAATGGTTGGATTGCTGGTGGTGCAAATGGTACGAAATCCACTAATGGTAAACTTTCTGGAGCCACTTATTTATATATAGGAGGCGAAACGTCTGTTGATAGTAGACATTCCACAAAAGTCATGAACTGTTCTGTAGGCGGAAATGTGTATGGCGCAGGGTGTGGTTATAGTGATGAGAGTTCTTCTGGTGAAGTTACTCTTGGCACAAATATTGTTGTGGCAGATAATGCCTTTGTGGAACGCGGAGTATATGGCGGTGGTGGATTTGGATTCTGTAATACGGGGCAGACATCTAATATATATATCTTAGGTGGGCATGTTGGTGGTTACACTGGAACGGATTACGGAAGTACAACTATTCAAGGTGGTGTCTATGGTGGAGCTCGTCAAAACAAAGGAGGTTCCGCATATATCTATATGTCAGGTGGACTTGTAGAAACAGGTGTGTATGGCGGTTCAAATAACTCTGGTAAGCTTTCAGGTTCCGTTACCATGCAGATCAACGGCGGCCAGGTGGGTACTTCTTCCTCTTCCGCTAACATCCACGGTGGCGGTTATGGTCAACATACAGAGGTTTCGAAAAACGTGGATATCACTTTGGGTAAGATGGGAGCTGCTCGCAATGCTGATGGCGTGGTGGTTTATGGCGATGTCTATGGCGGCTCTGCATTGGGTAGTGTCAATGGTACATCTGAAACAAACACATATATCACTAATGTCACTATGAATGCTGGTTGTATTCATGGTTCTCTTTATGGTGGCGCATTGGGAAATTCTACAACTGCTGCCAATGTCTATGGCCCTGTGGCTGTCAAAGTCTATGGCGGTAGCGTGATGAAGACCGACGCGAATGGCGCTAATGGTTCGGGTTGCGTTTATGGTGCAAACAATATCAATGGCGCTCCTCAACGTGCTGTTACGGTGGATATCTATGGTACCAATTCCGCCCCTGAAGAAGGTGAGTATGCGTTGTTCTCCGTCTATGGCGGTGGCAATGCTGCCGATTATTCCCATACATACGCACAAACCAACGGCTACCCCAAGGTAACTGTCCACAATTGCGACAATAGTATAGAATATGTTTATGGTGGCGGTAATGCTGCTGCCGTGGCTGCTACCGACGTCACCATTTATGGCGGCAATAAGATTGGCAACGTCTTTGGTGGCGGTAACGGTCAGGTGACAGCTGCAAATGTTACTGGCAATACCAGCGTCAAGATTTATGGCGGTACTATCGGTGACGTCTATGGCGGCTCCAATACCAACGGCACTATCGGCGGAACAATCAACGTCAATGTGAACGCACAGGCTGAACCAGACAAGACTGCTTGCCCTGTTCATATAGATAATGTATATGGTGGCGGCAACAAAGCCGCTTCGGCTGCTGGTAATATCACCATCGGCTGCGCCGAGCATATCGGCAATGTATATGGTGGTGCCAACCAGGCAAATATCACAGGCAATATTAACCTCAACATCACTTCTGGCCATATCGACAACGTTTTTGGTGGCAATAACACCAGCGGAAACATCACCGGTAATATCACGGTGACGGTCAACGATAACAACTCCACTTGCGGTATGGAAGTCGGCAATGTCTATGGTGGCGGTAACAAGGCAGCCTACGGGACGGGGACGAACTTCCCAGTTGTTAACATCGAGAATGGTCATCTCACAGGTTCCGTCTTTGGTGGAGGTCTTGGCTCTACAGCTGTCGTGACGGGAAATCCACAAGTGACTATCGGCCATACAACTGGAACTGTCCATATTGACGGCAATGTGTTTGGTGGCGGCGACGCAGCCAATGTTGCAGGAAGTCCTGTGGTATTGGTGCAGAACTGCAATACAACAATAGGAACCACTTCCACTACGGGTGGAGTTACCACCTATACCAAGGGAGATGTCTATGGTGGTGGTAACGCTGCTCATGTGACAGGTTTCAGCAATAGTACGAGTGTCACCATCAACGGCGGCACCATCAACCGCGTGTTCGGTGGCGGTAATGGTGAGGTAAGCGCCGCGAATGTAGCAGGCAATGCCAACACGACTATCCATGGTGGTACCATCCATCAGGCATTCGCAGGCAGCAATGCCGCAGGTACTATTTCCGGCACTGCAACTATATCTGTTGACAAAACGGGCACCTGCGACGAAAAAATTGATGAGCTCTATGGTGGAGGCAACTTAGCAGAAGGTAATGCTGGTACGGTTACCGTTGCTTGTGGTGCCATTGTGGACGATGTATATGGTGGCGCCAACCAAGCAAAAGTCACGAGTGACATAACGTTGAATATTACGGGCGGTACCATCAAACGTGTGTTTGGCGGTAATAACACCAGTGGCAATATTACTGGAGCCATCACCGTGAATATCGACAAGGCTTCTACTTGCGAGTCTTTCTCGGTTGAAAATGTCTATGGCGCCGGTAATCAGGCGTCCTACACTCCTTCTTCTGTCGGTTCTTATCCTGCTGTCAATATCAAGAATGGCACAGTAACCTATGATGTCTTTGGTGGAGGACTTGGCTCTACGGCAACTGTTACCAGCAATCCTGTGGTAACGCTGATGGGAGGAACTGTTACTGGCAATATCTTCGGTGGCGGCGATGCTGCTCCCGTTACAGGCAATCCTACTGTTGTGGCCAATTATGGCTCAACAACCAATATCTATGCAGGCGGTAAGGGCTCCACGGCAATAGTGACCGGTAGTCCTACTGCCACAATCAATCTTACTTCTGGCAAAACATTAAGCGTTGCTGATGTCTTCGGTGGCGGCGATGCTGCAGAAGTTCAGGCTCCTACATCTGGCACAAGTGTTTGTACTGTCAATATGCAGGCTGGCACGGTCTCTCATATCTATGGCGGCGGTAACCAGGCTGGTGTCAGCACAACGGATGTGAATGTTTCTGGCGGTGCTATCACGGATGGCCTTTATGGCGGATGTAACACCTCGGGAACCGTGACGGGCACTATTGCTGTTGATGTGACTGGAGGTACCATTGGAACATCTTCAGATCCTGCCAACGTTCATGGTGGCGGCTTCGGAGCCAATACTAAGACAAATGGAGATGTGACTGTGAATATTGGTACTAACAATGAAGGTACCTTATCAGGCACAGCAGTTATCTATGGCGACGTATATGGCGGTTCAGCCCTCGGCGAGGTGAACAATGAAACTACTGATAAAACCAATGTAACCTTGAATCTTGGCACCATCCATGGCGACCTTTATGGTGGCGGTTTGGGCCGGTTGGCCGATGTGGAACACTCTATTGAAGCTGTTGCTGCAAATGTGGCAGGTAGTACAGTAGTCACCATTAATGACGGTACTGTCAATAATGTCTTTGGTTGCAACAATTTTAACGGAAATCCTTCAGGTGCTTCCGTAACGGTGAATGGTGGCACTATCAATAATAATGTATATGGCGGTGGTAACCTCGCTGCAGCTTCTGTTAGCCCTGAGGTGACCATCAACAACGGCACACTGCCAGGCAGCGTGTTCGGTGGCGGTAAGGGCGATGCTTCAGATGTAAACCACTCCATTGCGGCCATTACAGGTAGCCCTCAGGTAATTATCGGTTCCACTTCAGGAGCGGTTGCTATCAAAGGCAATGTTTTCGGAGGCGGCGATGCTGCCAATGTGATAGGATCTCCAATTGTGACTGTGAACAACTGCAATACAACAATAGGAACCACTTCTACTACGGATGGAGTCACCACCTATACCAATGGTACTGTATATGGTGGCGGTAATGCCGCACACGTGACAGGTTCTAGCAATAGTACGAGTGTCGTCATCAACGGCGGCACCATCAACCGTGTGTTCGGTGGCGGCAATGGAGAGGTGAGCGCAGCAAATGTGGAAGGCGATGCCAATACTGCAATCCATGCAGGAAAAATCCATCAGGCATTTGCTGGCAGCAATGCGGCAGGAACCATCTCGGGCGACGCTTCGATCTCTGTTGACAAGACAAGTGCATGCGATGAGAAAATTGACGAACTCTATGGCGGCGGAAACGAGGCTGCAGGCAAGGCCGGTAGTGTCAATATTGCTTGTGGGGCCATTGTAGATGATGTCTATGGCGGAGCCAACAAAGCCAATGTGAATAGCGACATCACATTGAACGTCACGGGTGGTACTATCAAGCGTGTGTTTGGTGGCAATAACACCAGCGGCAATGTCTCTGGAGCAATCACCGTGAATATCAACAAGGCAGCCGATTGCAGTTCTTTCTCCGTCGAAAACGTTTATGGTGCGGGCAACCAGGCCGCATATACTCCTACTACGGTGGGCGCCTATCCTGCAGTCAATATCATCAAAGGCACTGTAAGCCAGAATGTATATGGCGGCGGTTTGGGATCTTCGGCTATTGTGACAAGCAATCCTACCGTAACCATCAATGGTGGCTCGGTAACGGGCAACGTCTTTGGTGGCGGTTCTGCTGCCAATGTGAAAGGTAATACGACTGTGACGCTCACCACGGGTACTGCGGGTAATCTCTATGGTGGCGGCGAAGCTGCCAGTGTCCTTGCCAACGAAACTACCTATTTGGGTAACACCTCGGTAAGCGTGAATGGAGGTACGGTAAACAACAGCATTTATGGCGGCGGTTTGGGAGGCACTACAACAGTGGCTGGCAATGTTGAAGTAAGCGTCTCTGACGGTACTATCACAAAAGACGTGTATGGCGGTAGCGGTTTCGGTACTGTCAACACAAATGAAAACAATACCACAACTGTTACCATTTCTGGTGGTACCATTACTCAGGACGTCTATGGAGGCGGTTTCGGTCAGATTGCTTCTGGTACCAACCCCGCTTATGAGGCTAATGTAAACGGCGATGTGTCGGTCATCATCAATGGTGGCAGTATGCGCTGCGTCTTCGGCTGCAACAACGCCAATGGTGCTCCTCAAGAAGATGTGGCTGTAACTGTTAATGGTGGCACGATAAGTGCTAACATCTATGGCGGTGGTAACCTCGCTGCTGCTTCTGTTAGCCCTGTGGTGACCATCAACAACGGCACTCTGCCTGGCAGCGTGTTCGGTGGCGGTTTGGGAGCTTCGGCCATCATCACAGGTAATCCTTTGGTGACTATCGGTAACAACGACGACGAACAGCTGGTGATTATCCGTGGCAATGTCTTCGGTGGCGGTGATGCTGCCAACGTGGCTGGTAAGCCCAAGGTGGTTATCAACGACTGTAACACGGTTATCGGTACATACACCGAAGAAGACGGGACGATAGTTTGGGACGCTACGGATGGTACCGTATATGGCGGTGGCAATGCTGCCGATATCACAGGCTCGGGTAACGGTACGGATGTCACCATCAACGGCGGTAAGATTCATCGAGCCTTCGGTGGCGGCAACGGCGCAGGAGAAGGCAATCCTGGTGCCAATGTGGCGGGCAACACCTTGCTCACCATCAAGGGCGGCACAGTCGGTGAGGCTTTCGGTGGTAGTAATGCCCGAGGCACCATTGGAGGCACACCCAACGTGGTGATTGACGACGCAGATGGCGATTGTCCGCTCAATCTCCTCGACCTCTATGGTGGCGGCAACGAAACCCCAAGTAAGGGTGGGCACCTTATTGTCAAAGGCTGCGAACATATCCGCAACGTCTATGGCGGCGCCAACAATGCCAACATCACCAGCGACATTGAAGTCACCATCGAGAGCGGCTATATTCAGAACGTCTTCGGCGGTAACAACAACGGAGGCAATATCACAGGTTCCATCATTGTGAATATCGACTGGGACGGATCTGACTGCTGGAATGTGGACAATGTCTATGGTGCTGGTAATTTGGCTACATATACAGCGCCTACAGCTTCGTCGTATGGCGACAAAGCTGGCAAGTTCCCCGAAGTAAACATCAAGAATGGCAAGGTCAACTACAATGTCTTTGGTGCTGGCAAGGGCGACGGTAGCAAGGTTGGCTCTACAGAGGTGTATAAAGGACAGGTAACGGGCAATCCTCAGGTGAAGTTGACGGGCGGATCTTGCAAGAATGTCTATGGTGGCGGCGATGCCGCACCTGTGACAGGCAATACCAACGTAACAATCAATGCCGCCTCTCGACCTGCTGAAGGCGAATATCATGTGGAAGAATGCGTCTACGGTGGCGGTTTGGGTGGCACAGCTGTCATCTCGGGAGATACCCATATCACCATTACTGGCAATTCGGCCATACATGGCAATGTCTATGGTGGCGGCAATGCTGGCGAGGTAAAGGGCAGCACCCATATCGACATCAAATAGCCACGATACACATCCACACGGAAATATCTCCACAACAAAACCCCACACATCGGACATCGATGTGTGGGGTTTTTGCACCGAAGTCGGTGGGATAATGCCTTCGGCACTGTAGCTGTTCCCAACATAGTGGTGCCGCCGTAGTGCGCCCGTTAGTGAAACTCCATAGGGTAAGGAGTGGATGAGGACTGGATGACCATTGGGTCACTCCTATAAGCGACGCAATAGCGACACCATAATTACCCCATAGCGACCCTACATAGTTTGAGCAACGAGAGTACTACTACGCCACTACAAACCTACCTATAAATCAATTGGTTGCATCATGCAAAAAACATAAATTGCTTCCTGTTGGTATAAAAAAACAGCACCGCAAATCAATGGGAAAACGCGGATGCCATTTGATCTTGTTCGTAACGACTGATGCCTATTCTTGTGGCCAAATTGCGCCATCCAAAACCATGCCAACGCCCCGAACCTTCCACGGCAGCACGCACATCGGTAATAATATTCTCGGCATTATGAATGCCAAAATAGGGAGCAACCTCTCTGACCAGATTCATATCCAAAGAATTGTCGTTTTCTGTGATATTCAATTTCAGACCCGTCCCAAACACATCAGGAGTGAGGTCGTATGCAGGTGACAAGTTCCATCCTTTGTCGGTGAGCAGAAATCCGTGGTTGCGAAGATGGTCGTCACAGTTACTGATGGCGATGTTGAAAACAATTCTACGAAAAAGTTGGTCTAAATTAGCCTGAACGTCAGCACAATGAGTTTCAATCCATTCTACCAACTCAAGATAGCTAACGCCGTCGCTACCAGAGGCCCCATCACAATATCCAAGCAATGTCATGGCTGAAACAAAATGAATCCTATGGTTCGTACCATTCCTATCGAAACGGCGGGTCAAAAAAGTGTGATATTCGCACCCCAAACGTTCCGTCTTAACATTGCTCACTATTATGCCACAATGACGGGCCAATTGCATACACACCCATTCCCAAGCACCTATATCTTTCGTATCCATACGGCTTGGAAATTTGGCTATCCACAGATTACCTTCAGAGTCTACCACATTGGCCTTGGGACGTGCACCGCCCAAAGAACTACCTGGTTGAAGCAACATAGTCAACCAACGGCTGTTTTTCATTTCCTTGTCTTGTTCAAGTTGCAAAGATGCATTCTCAAGTTCACGAAGAGAAGTCCATGGAGGCGAAGCCAACGTAGAATCGTTGTCTAAAAATGGGCCATCTGGGTCGATTTTAAAACGCAAGGCACCCATTCGACTACCATCAAACACACCCAAAAGGTAATCCCATTCACGCAAAGGTTGTATAGGGCGTTTTTCTTCGCGAGCCCTTAAAACCTCCCTCCTGTCCAATAGCAACCGTCCCCAATGGTCGGGAGTGGAATCTAAAAAAAGTCCAAAATTCATTTTCCCAACCGATGGATATTGACGACCATTGTAGAGCGACAAATCTGGATCAATGTTTTTGCTGTGTTTGTCTTTCAGCCAATCATCACAATATTCAAACGAGAACAGTTCCTTACCTCTCAATAATTCGCCTGTGAGACAGCCCATCAACAGAGGGACATTATCAAACTCTTCACTATAAACCCATATTTTCATCTTTTCGAGGCTCTTTCTTTTACTTCCAGTTTTAAGTCCTGCAGTTTGCGTCCCAACAGGTCATCTTGGGCTACTTTACTAATGTCCTCATGCAAGCCCAACACCACTAACACTCGAAAATAGTGACCTATTGACACCCCTTCGTCGCCATGTTCAATTTTAATCAATGTTCCTCGAGAGAGTCCTGCACGTTCCGACACTTGTTCAGATGTATAGTCCCGCCGCAGTCGGGCCAAACGAATATTTTCTCCCAATGTTGCAAGTATTCGTTGATGGGCAGGTAGCAAAGCACGTTTTACCATATTACAATGTTTAAAATAATGTGCAAAAATACATATTTTTGCTCAAATAAGCAAACATTATAAAAAGAAAATATTTTTCTTCGAACACAGCACATTGATTTCTGGAATTTTGTCTTATCGTTAAAATGAGCAGATTAAGTATACATTTTTTTATCGAACAGACATGTTTTTATAACAAAAAAATGCACCAAAACGAGAAATCTTTTGCATATATTTTGCACCAAAACGAGAAATCTTTATATGTATTTTGTACCAATTTCCACCGAAGGGGCAGGTAGTTTTCCCTCATAAGAAAGTTGCTATTTCTTGCCGTCAAGCAACCATTACTTTCAATCAGGCTTTGCTCTCTTTATCTCTTATGAGACATTACTTATCCTAACCAACAGCCACATCAAACTGGGCATTTGCCGCATCATCTGGGCAGTTGGGCGGAACGCCAATAGACAAGTTGCAGCAGAGCTTGGGCAAGAGGTTGCTGAGGGTCGTCGGGGGTAAGAGGCACCAGGCGGTTGTTCACACACTCGTAAGAGGTACTGGCAGCGGGGGTGATGAGGTTCATGCCGTTCTTGAAAGTATGGATTGCCACGGCGGGCAAGGTGTCGGCAGAAAGCACGTTGCGACTAAACGGATAATCGCCAAAAGGCAGCGAGAGCTGTGCCAAAAGGGTGGCAGCCATATCGCTCTGATTCATCAGACATTCCACGACCTTGGGCTGACGCACCGCTCCCCCTATCCAAAGCATCGGTATCTGTGCTGCTGCCACATCCGAGGCCCACTGTCCTTCGCCAAAGGGGATGCCGTGGTCGGGGACAATGATCAGCAGCAGGTTGTCCCACACCTCACTTTTGCGCAGCCGTTCCACAAAGAGTCCCAGACACGAATCGGTATAGGCAAAGGCATTCTGGTATATATTGTCCAACCGCTGGTAGGGAACCTGCCACGGCTCGTGACTGCTGAGGGTGAGGTAGGTGTGGAAAAAGGGTTCTGCGGGATGACCTTTGGAAGCATCAAGCACAAACTCATCGTCGGCTCCCCAGTTGGCCATATAAGGCACATCGGAAAAAGACTCGTCGCCTTGAATATCTTGAAAACCGCCTTCAAACAGATAGTTGCGCATATTGGTAAAATCGATGTCGCCTCCGTAGGTGAAACGGGTGTGATAGCCTGCCTTGCCCAGACTTTTGGCCAAATTGGGCAAAGATCGGCACATGTCGCCACGCTTCATGAGCGAGGCTGTGGGAAGCCCTGGCCAGCCACTCAACAGTGACACCACACCCCTATCGGTGCGGAAACTGTTGGCATAACAATTGTCGAAGAACACCCCTTCCTTACGCAGCCGTGCATAGTTGGGCGCCACGGTATCGTTGCAAACCATATTGCGGCCTCCCCCTTCCCAAATAACCAAAATAATATTGGGTCGAGAGGTGTTGAGCAGCGTGTCGGCAATGTCGGCATGTGAGTCGAAAATGCCCGCTGTGCGCTGTTGCATTTCCTCTACCGAATAGAACTGAAACTCCTGGTCGAGCACCTGCTTTTTGGCCAACGAATAGCTCATATTGAAAAACGGGTTGAGGGCGGCATGATTGAGGAATTTGTTTTCGGAAAAGAAAGCCCTGCCAGGATTGGCGGTAGAGGTTCCCACACCGCCACGCACCCCCACAAAGTCGGCTCCCAGAAGCACAATCATCAGGGGCACCGCAACCCACCATTTGCGTTGCGGAACGTTGCGAGATGTGACCCATCGGAGCAAAGCGAAATAGGCGACAGCCAACACCAGCACCACTATCACCCCCAACAAAGCCCACCCCAACGAGAGGCTGGCAAAGACATCTTTCGGATTTTGGGCATAGAAAAGGTCGGCAGCATCAAGTTTGGCGCCCCAGAAACTGTACAGCACAGCATCGGCCACAAACACTATCGACATCAGCAACGCCACAGGGGCATACCACCAACTCAGCACCCGCTTCAAATCCACCTTGCGGCAGAGCATCGCCACCATTATCACCACGATGGGCACCACCATCAGATAGCAACTCATGGTGAGGTCGAGCCGCAAGCCATGCCACACCACCGAGGCAGCGTCGGAGAACCCTATTCCTTCGGAATATGCATGATTGAACAGCAAAAAGAGCACCTTCTGGCTGGCAAACAGCAATATGAACGCCAGCAAGATAACCAACAGCTGAATCATCAATCGTCTTCCTCCTCGTTGTCATAGTCCTCCTCCTCTTCATCGGCGGGGTCGCCCGTGAAGCCCGAGAGGAAACTCTGCATCTCGGCGCGCGAATTGACCACCGAGTAGCTGAAACCGTCAACCTTGCGTTTGTCGGACTTGATGTCGAGAATCTTGTCGTTCCAGGCGGCATTGCTGCTGGCAATGGAGAGGTGTTTGCTACCCATCTCGTAGTGGAAATAATACCAGTGGTCGTTGGCTAACTGCATGTAGATAACCAGATGGTTGTCGCCGCTACGACGAGTGAGCTGCGCTCTGAGGCGCACATTGACGTGCAGTTGTTTCTTGCCCACATTGCACAGGGCCACAGTGCCGCTGGCGGTGTAGCCTCGCTGCACAGAGTACTCCCAATGCACTTTTTCGAAGAGGAGCGTATTGTTGATGCACTGCGGGATCTTGTCAAAAGCGCCCGTGCTCTGATAGGTCATATAGGCATCCTGGCCCTCGTCGTGCCCCATGCCGTACATGAGGGCATGTTCGAGCAGGTCGTTGTCGCGGTCGGCAGGGCCTGGACGCAAATCCTCCTCAATCTGTTTGGCCATCTGGGCCAACACATCCTCGTTGATGGGGAAGTTGACACCAAAGACCGTGTTGAGCGAGAAATTGTCCAGATTGTAGGGGTCGTAGAACGCCTTGCCGTAGGCATAAATCGAGGCAGGGGCCTCGGTCTGCCCGATGGAGATGGGGCCTTCGCCCTCCAAGGTGCAGTCGTCGCCATGCAGGGTGAGGTAATGGTCGACATAGTCGTTGTCGTCCAGCTTGTCCTGCGTAGTGATGGTATACGAGTTGGTGGCATTGTCGAAATGCAGCAGACCGAAGCCGCTGATAAGTTCGATGCCAGGCTGGTGCTTGGTGAGGAACGAAGAGGTGGGTTTCAGCGAGTTCTGATCCATGCGTATGCCGGCATTGATGGGATTGCCTTTCCAATCCACAGGATTCTGCGACACCGTCACACGGATATTTTCAGGATCAAGATAGTCGGCGTAGGCCAACAGACCCAGCTGCTCCACAGGTGCACAGTTGTGCAACAGACGCACACCGCCATCGAAATAGTAGTCGCGTTTCAGCGCCTCCACGCGCACCTTTCCGGCAAAGCCGAAAGCCTGCGAGAGGGTGAAACGAGCCGTGTCGGACACAAAACCGTTGGCCACGGTCATACCATTGGCATCGGGGGCAATCTCGGTCATATAGATAGGCTGCTTCTTGTCGTCCTCGCTCACATAGTCGATATAGCCCTTGGCGCCATATTTCTTGCCGTCGGTGACCATGATGTCGCACTTGTAGAAGAGGTGGAAGCAGCTG
>JAZUFY010000071.1:0-7081 GCA_045640925.1 Bacteroidales bacterium | reverse complement strand
GGTTGCTGTGCAGAACGAGGGAGCGTAGCGGGCTACGTGACCGAGTGATAAACAGCAAGATGCCGAAAAGCGCCCGAAATCGCAGAAAAGTATTTTATCTTTCATTATCCTCATACGTTGAATTTATAGAACCCACCTTATATTATGTGTGCTTACTTTCTTCTAATGAATTGTTACTACCTCAGTTTTAATGTTACGATACTTACGATGGCCAGGAGTATTCCTATGATGGCAAAACGTTGCACAATCTTGGGCTCCGGCATACCTTTTTTTTGGTAGTGGTGATGTATCGGGGTCATCAGGAACGGCCTCTTCTCTATCGGCACGGGCTGCCCTATCGGCAGTTTGTGTTTGCGACGATAGCGTTTGCAGCCCCACGTCTGCAAGATTACCGAGAAATCCTCTACGAGGTATATCCCGCAAAGTATAGGCAGCAACAACTCCTTGCGGATGAGCAGGGCGAAGACGGCTATGATGCCGCCCAAAGCCAGCGAACCCGTGTCGCCCATAAACACCTCGGCGGGAAACGTGTTGAACCAAAGAAACCCCAATGTGGCGCCCACAAAGGCGGTGATGAACACCGTGAGTTCGCCGATATTGGGAAGATAGACAATATTCAGGTAGTTGGACATGATGATGTTGCCCGAGAGCCATGCCAGGATGGCCAACGACACACCGATGATGCTCGCCGTAGTAGTGGCCAAGCCGTCGATGCCGTCAGTCAGGTTGGCAGCATTGGAAACGGCGGTCACCACAATGATGGCCACCAGCACATACACCACCCATACCCAATTCTGCGTCCAATCACCCATCCAACTGATGATCCAGGCATAGTCGAACTCGTTGCCCTTGACAAAAGGAATGGTAGTCTTGGTGGAAGCAATGTCGGGATGGAACGAGAGCAGCAGACCCACACCCAAGCCAAGAGCCACCTGGCCGAAAACCTTGAATTTGCCAGGCATACCCTTCTTGTCCTTTTTGAAAACCTTGATATAGTCGTCTATGAAGCCGATGATGCCCAACCACAGCGTGGTCACCAGCATAGTGACAACGTACACATTGTCGAGTTTGGCAAACAACAGTGTGGGGACGATGATGGCCGCCAAAATCAGCAAACCGCCCATAGTGGGAGTACCCTCCTTCTCCTTCTGTCCTTCGAGGCCCAAGTTGCGCACCGTCTCTCCGATTGATTTGCGACGGATAAAACGAATGAACGGCTTGCCACAAATCAGCATTATCAGCAGCGAGGTGATTGCCGCCATCGAGGCACGGAACGAGATATATTGGAACACTCCCGCCCCAGGAAAATCAAAAGCCTTGTCCAACCAGTCAAAAAGATAATACAGCATTTCGAATTAAAAATTTAATATTAAAAATTAAAAATACAACAATCCATCTATCATCTGTCATCTGTCATCTCTCATCTCTCAACCAACCCACATAATTCCTCTCGGTCGTCAAAATGGTGTTTCACGCCGTTGATGTCTTGATACTTCTCGTGGCCCTTGCCTGCCACAAGTATGATGTCGCCCTCCTTGGCCATCATCACGGCGGTCTTTATAGCCTGACGTCGGTCGGTGATTCGCACCACCTGCCCCTTCTCTTCAAGCGAAAGGCCTGCCTCCATATCGTCGAGAATCCGCTCGGGGTCTTCGGTGCGGGGATTGTCGGAAGTGAGAATCAGGCGGTCACTCAACGTGCATGCTATTTTGGCCATCTCGGGCCGCTTGGTCTTATCCCTATCGCCTCCGCAACCCACCACAGTGATGAGCTGCTGACAATCGCGACGGATGTCATTGATAGTGGAGAGCACGTTTTCCAACGCATCGGGAGTATGGGCATAGTCCACAATGGCGGTGATACCTTTGCCCGAGACATACTGGAAACGGCCTTCGGCAGCCTCCAACGTGCTGAGCAGCCGCAAAGCCTCTGCCTCATCAATGCCCGAGAGCACCGCTGCGGCATAGATGGCGGTGAGGTTATAAGCATTGAACCTGCCCACAAGACGCGTCCACACCTCGCGGCCATTCATCTCCAACTGCAATCCCTGGAAGGTATCCTCAACCACACGACAACGGAAATCCGCCATACGTTGCAGGCTGTAAGTCTGCACCCTGGCCTTAGTGTTCTGCACCATCACCATGCCGTTGCGGTCGTCGATATTGGTGAGGGCGAAAGCCTCGGCAGGCAGATTGTCGAAAAACATCTTCTTGGCGGCGATATAGTTGGCCATAGTCTTGTGAAAATCGAGATGGTCGTGGGTGATATTGCTGAAAATGCCCCCAGCAAAGGTCAGTCCTCCAATACGATGTTGCACAATGGCGTGGCTGCTGACCTCCATAAAGGCGTATTGGCACCCCGCCTGCACCATCTGGTGCAAAAGGCTGTTGAGTTCCAAAGCGTCGGGAGTGGTATGAGTGGCAGGCACTTCGACCTCGTCAATCTTGTTGACAATGGTGGAAAGCAGACCCACATGGTAGCCGTTTTGGCGGAACATGCGGTGAAGCAGCGTCACCGTGGTAGTTTTGCCATTGGTGCCCGTGATGCCGATGAGTCTGAGCTGGCGTGAAGGATGGCCATAGAAGTTGTCGGCCATGATACCCAAAGCCAAATCGCTGTTCTCCACTACGACGTATGCCACCTGTGGCGAAACTTTTTGCGGCATACGCTCACACACCACAGCCACGGCCCCTTGCTGGATACAGGCGTCGATATATTGGTGACCGTCGACCTTGGTACCCACTTGCGCCACAAAGCAGCTGCCCTGCCCCACCTTGCGCGAGTCAAAGCAGATGTCCGTCACCTCGGGATTGAGGGCGACCTGTGTCAAAGGAGTAATGCCGTTAATCAAATCAAAAAGTTTCATATTCTCTTATTTTGTGTAATTTGAGGGCTCCCGCCCAGTTCTCAATTCTCAATTCTCAATTCTCAATTCTCAATTCTCAATTCTAATACCACCGTTGTTCCTTTAGCTGCGGCAGTGCGGGGCTTGGGGGTCTGACTAGTCACCTTGCCCATGCCGCTAAAGTTTACCTTGTAGCCGGCACTACGCAGCAGCGTAATAGCGTCGCGCACCGTCATGCCGATGCAGTTGGGCACCTGTCCCTCCGCTCCGAAGCTGTAATTACGATAGCCCTGCCGTTCACTATCGTATACCGCCCAGAAGGATGCCGTGCTGTCGATGGCGACGTAGGGGATGCCGAGAATCTGATGCACACGGCGCAACTGTGCCTGATTGCCTTTGGCAAGCACCGGCACTTGGCTCTCTGTCGAATCCTGCAGACGTATGCTGCCCAACTCCTTGTCGAAAGCCACAACACAGTCGGCAATCTTCTTGAACACTGGTGCCGCAGCATGGCGACCCGCTATACTTGTGCTCTCAACCAGCACGAGGCAGGTATAGCGAGGATTGTCGGCAGGAAAGAAGCCCACAAACGAGGAGTTCTTGACACTGTGGTCGTCATGACCCAGCGAGGTGCCCGTTTTGCCCCCGATGCCGTAGACGGCGTTATAGATATTGTTGCCCGTGCCATTCTCCACCACGCCTATGAGCATCTCGCGCATCTGCTTGGCCGTCTCCTGACTGCACACATGTTCGTTCAACACCACGGGTTTGATTTCCGAATGTTTGGATCCGTCCAAAATCTCTCGGCAGAAAAGCGGCTTGACCATACGGCCATCGTTGGTGATGGCGTTGTAGAAAGTGATGAGCTGCAAAGGTGTCACGGTGGCAGAATAGCCGTAGCTGAGATTGAGGAAGTCGCGGTCTGAGACGAGGTTGACAACATGAGTATTGTATTCGCGCACTTGGAGGTCGAGGTTCAACTTCCCGAAGGGGAAAATGGCCTCCATGCCTTTTTTCAAATCGTCACGACGACTGCGATAGTATTCCCAAGCCAACTCGCACATGCCGATGTTCGACGACCGTGCCAGCACACCCGCCAAATTGGCGGTGTCGGTAGCATATCCGTGGCCGTCGTTGATTTCGCCACTGGTGCCGCTATAACGTTTGACACCGCCTGCACGGACACGTTTGGAAGTGTCGAGTTGGATGCGTTTGTCGTTGAGCATTGAGGTCATGGCCACAACCTTGAAGGTGGATCCGGGCTCGTAGGTGTCGCTACACGCCACATTGCTCCACAGCATCTCGCTGAGGTTGCCAGCCGTGTCGCGGGTGAGGCTGCTGCAAGCCAAAATATAGCCCGTTTCCTTCTCCATCAATATGGCACATCCACGCTGACCGCCGAACTGGTTCATCGAGCTGCGCAGGGCGCTCTCGGCAATGTCCTGATAGCGGGTGTCGATAGTGGAGATGATGCTCTTGCCATCGATGCGGCGCTGCACCAGAGTCGAATCCTCGTCGGGCACCGTGGCATCCTCCACTGGCAGCCACACCCCTCGGGTGAGACGGCGACAGAGATAGCAGCCGTCCTGGCCTCGGAGCACACTATCGTAATAACCTTCCAATCCAGTGTAGCCCTCCTGATTCGGGGTCTTATAGTGCAGGCCTATAGTGTTCTCACCCAAATTGCCGTAGATGTGGGCACGGATATACGAAGTCACGCTGCCCTCCATCGTTTTCGAAGCCACACACGAACCGATATACGGCAGCTTCTTCACCTTGAGCCACTGCGAATACGGCATACGACGGGCCATAATCATGCAGCGTTTGGGTTTGGCTTTTGCCTTCTCCTTATCCACAAGGGCTTTATAATAACTTGCAGGTTTGGCGGGGTCGTGCTGCCCGAGAACGGCATACATCACTCTATAACCCGAGTCGATGGCAGCATTCTTTTTGAGCAATTTCTTTCTATCTTTTTCTTTGAGTTTCGGGTCTTTCAACTTTGCGGTGTCCACCTCAGGCAGATTGCTCACATCAAGGTAGAAGTCGCACACAGGCACCGTAGTGGCCAGCACCTTGCCGTCGGAAGAGAAAATGGTGCCTCGACGAGCAGGTTCGGTGCGGTAAATCTGCTCGCGCGACTTGGCTTTCTCGCGCCACATATCGCCATCCACCGCCTGCGTCTTTATGGTAGAGACAAGCATAGCAATGCCGCAAACCACCGCAAGCACTATTGCCAGCACCGTCATCTTCATGAACAAAGGCTTATTATCAAACTTCTCTTCCATTTATATTCATTTTTTGTGTGATTTGTGACTTGTGATTTGTGATTAGGCGGCTCCCGCCCTCCCTGTCACTATTCACTAGTCACCATTTTCAATTAAATCTCATACGGCGGCCCTGCTGTGAAACCCACTCCAGTGCTGTCCAAGCGATCGGCAATCTGCGAAATCTTGATAGTCTCCTGAAAGCGTTTCTGCAACTGGATGCGGCGCTCGCGCAGCGAACTGATACGCTCCTGGGCAGCAAGTTTCTCCTTAGTCAAATCCTCCACCTGATAGCGGTTGTAGACCAACATCAGAGCATAGAAGCAGCACAGCATAATCAGCGGAATCTGCTTCGTAACGCCCTTGCTCTGCAACACATCGCCGCCCAAAACACGCGACACAAGCCCCGCCTTCTTAGGTTTCGGGGTCGGCTGCTGAGGCTTCTGCGGCTGTTGTTCCTGTTCGTGTATCTTTTGTTCTTCTTCCATATTACATATACTTATCTGTCATCTCTCATCTGTCATCTCTCATCCCTTCTTAGCCACCCTGAGTTTCGCACTACGGGCCCTATTGTTCTGCTGCAGTTCCTCCTCGCTGGCCGTAACGGCCTTGCGGGTCACAAGTTGCAGCGGCACAATGGGATTTCCATAAAAATCTTTTTCCAACACTCCCTCGAAGTTGCCCGTCTTGAAGAAATTCTTCACCAGGCGGTCCTCCAGCGAATGATACGACATCACCACTATCCTACCCTCGGGGTTGAGAACCTCCACAGCCTGCCGCAGCATGGCTTGAAGAGCCTCCAGCTCACCATTCACCTCGATACGCAACGCCTGGAAAAGCATGGCGAGATACTTATTCTCCATGCCTCGGGGCAAATGGCGGCTCACCGCCTCGCGCAAATCGAAAGTGGTCTCGATAGCCTTCTCGGAACGAGCCTTGCAGATAGCCTTGGCCATTTGAAAAGCATTGGGCAACTCGCCGTAAAGGCGGAGCAGACGGGTGAGCTCCTGCTCATCGGCATTATTGACCAAATCCTTGGCCGTAAGCTCCTGACGGCGATCCATACGCAAATCCAGCTCCCCATCCAAACGGGTCGAAAAGCCACGGTCGGCCACATCAAACTGATGCGACGAAACGCCCAAGTCGGCCAAAATGCCGTCCACCGAGCGCACCCCCTGCAAACGAAGAAAACTCTTCATATAGCGGAAATTCTCGTGGATGAGCACAAAGCGGGAATCATCAATAGCATTCTCCAAAGCATCGGCATCCTGATCGAACCCTATCAGACGACCCTCTGAGCCCAGACGCTCCATAATGGCACGCGAATGGCCGCCACCTCCGAAAGTGACGTCCACATACGTCCCATCAGGACGGATGTTCAAACTCTCGATGCATTCATTGAGCATCACCGGCAAGTGGTATTCCATGCAATTCCCCCAGTCTTTGGTCGACTATCGACGCGAAATCGACAGCCTCATTGTTCATCTTGTCGTAGGCCTGACGACCCCACATTTCGATGCACCTACCGGTGGATTGCAGCACAATCTCCTTTGCCTCGCCGAGCACCGACTTGCGCTCGGGCGGTATCAGCATTCGGTCCGTTGCGTCCATCTCCACGAGGTTGGCACGTGTGAGCTTGCGCATAATCTGGTTGTCGCGGATGCTGTAGAGATTCAACTTCTTTTGAAGGTCTTCCACCTCGGCTTGAAAAGCGGCATACGTCCATAGCTCCAAACACTCGGCATTGATGCTTTGGCGGATCACAAAACGGCAGTCTTCCACCTCCAACTGCTTTTTTATAGCTGTTGGGAGCTTGAATCGACCGTTCGAATCGACCTTACAATACTCAGTGCCAATGATTAAAGCCATTTTTACCTATAATTTTTCAATTTGTAAAGATACGAAGACTTTTCCAAAAAATACCATTTTTTACCAAAAAAAGTTTTCCACTGCCTTGTTGATAACTTTTTTA
>JAZUFY010000070.1:0-14267 GCA_045640925.1 Bacteroidales bacterium | reverse complement strand
CATTTTATGTTACATCACTTGCATTACCCTTCATCTCTGAATAAGCAGGATAGTGTGTATTTCGTTATTCATATTGTGGGCTATTCCTTACTTTACAATAAATCCTTGAACAACATCTATTTTTTCAGATTCGATGAATTTCATCTGCTTTAGGTTGATAACCATTTGGTTTATCTCCTCAGTATTACAATCCACAACCAAATCCAAACCGATTACAGCACCATTTTCAATTTTCTGCTTTACGGAAATAGCTTCATCCGAAGATAATGTAAGTAAGTAACTTTTAGCTTTTCGATGCACATATTTCAATGCGATGGCTTCTAAGTCTGCTTGTTTGTAACGTTCTCTCAGGCTCGTTTTCAACGATAAGCTGACTGGAGTATTTTTATTGTACAAAATGGTGTCAAACTCTACATTGGGTACAAAAGCGACCTTTGCTTGTGTATAGAACGGTTTAATACCCTCTCGGTAAAGTAATGTGTAAATGATAAGTTCGAATATCTTACCATTAAGATTTACGGATGCATTAGGATTCTGCTGTTTGAAAGCATTCCAATACTTTTCAATGTATTCTTGCGGAGTGCTGTAATCTATATCGAGGAATGACTTTCCAGGGAACAAATCCTCAAAAACTTGAACCATCTGATTGTTACTTCGCTGAACGATATGGCTGTCTTTTAATGTGCTCATATAGTTAGATTATTTTTTTATCGAATAATGCATTAAGTAGTTGATTAGCTGTTGCCTGAATGGCAGGTACTGCCACACTGTTGCCAAACTGCTTATAAGCAGAAGCATCGGCTACTACAATCTTGAAATCGTCGGGATAGCCTTGCAAACGAGCCCACTCCCTCGGTGTCATTCTTCGCCATCCATCACGATTTACCTCCCCTTTAATTTTCGTAACAGGGGTGAAGTCTTTCAATCGCTTATCTATAACTATGTTTCTTTCTCTGCCCATTCCCCCTACGACAATAGCATTAGCCACCCCGTCATCAGGGATAATATCATAACCAAAACCATGACCAGCAGCTTCATGTCGAGCCTTGTGGTTGATTAAAGTTTGAATATATTGGGTGGACAAATAATATTTCGCAGATACAACTTGCTTTTCACGTATGTCAATAAAACGTTTGGTTGTATCTGTCGGTTCAGGATATGAAAAATCCGATATTTTCAAATCTTTCCGATAACCGACAATATAGATACGTTCTCGATGTTGGGGAACACCGAAATTCATGGCATTTACAATTTGAGGTGTGGGAACATAATATCCGACTTCATCTAATGTGTTGAGGATGGTTTTGAATGTGCGTCCTTTGTCATGAATAGTCAAACCTTTTACATTTTCCAAAAAAAATGCTTTGGGCTGATATCGACGCAATATTTCTGCGACATCAAAAAACAAAGTCCCTCGAGTTTCGGCAAATCCCAACTTTTTACCAGCAAGAGAAAATGCCTGACAAGGAAAACCTGCACATAGAATATCAAATCCTTGTGGAATGAAATTTTTAGTGCGTTCTAAAGTTATATCGCCGAAAGGAACTTCGCCGTAGTTCGCAAAATAGGTTTTCTTTGCTTGTTCGTCCCATTCAGAAGAAAAAATGCATTTACCCCCAAGGTTTTGAAAAGCCATTCTGAACCCTCCAATCCCAGCAAAAAGGTCAATGAATGTAAATTTTGGCTTTTTGGGGGCTGGAAAAGGTATTTTATATACCTCTTCAAATAGATTAAATTGCAAACCTGGTTCTGATACCTCTGTTACTTCAGTATTTCTATCAAATCCCAATAATTTTAAAGCCTCTTCTGCGTAAGTTTTTTCGAATTCCGTATCAATGTTTTGCAAATAATGCGAAACAATGGCAGATCCTTCATCAAGAGAAAAAGAATAACTTTTTTGTTTATTTAGAGCAACCTCTTTTGTCATTGTTGACAGATTATCGTTTCAATTTGCAAATATAATAATAATATTTCATTTCTTTAAAAAAAGTTTTCAACATATTGGTAATAATTTTTATTTCAATTCGTTGGATAAATATTTAATTAATTGGAGAATATTGTATTTTTTTCAGCAAAGAGTTGACATGGAGAATTGAAAATTGTGATTAGTGACTTATGAATAGTGAATAGGTGACTGCCGCTTCGTTTACAGGTTCCGTTTTGTGATGTATATCATTCGTTTCAAGCCAGAATGTTGTTCTTAACTCTTAACTGATAAAGGGTTTCCGCCCCACTCATAAATCAAAATTTTCCGTTTTTCGTGACCGAAGGTCTTTTCATTCTTAATTCAAAAGGCTCCAGTTGGAGGGAGCCTTTTTAATGATATCATGTATGTTTGGAAAATAAAGAGTGCGAGCAATTGGTTTAGGAGCATTTTGACCAGCCGCAGTTGGGACAGCTCTTGCAGCCGCCAGTGTAGATGATTTTGCCGCCACAGTCGGGACAGGTTTCGCCGGTCTCGGTGCCGTCCTTGATGTAGCGTTTGAGGGCTCGGGCCACACCGTTGGACCATGTGGTGATGCTGTCGACGTCGAAGTTGAGTTTGCCGATGAGGTCGACGACGTTGGGGATGGGCATACCGTGGCGGAGGATGCCGCTGATGAGTTTGGCGTAGTTCCAATATTCCTGCTTGAACATGCGGGAGAGGCCTTCCATGGTGATGTGGTAGCCGTCCTGGTCGGTGTATTGGAAGTCGTAGCGGGCGTGTTTCATGCCCTGTTCTTTGGTGCGGATGACCCAGCCTTTCTCGATGTTTTTGGGCACGGGGAAGCTTTCGGCCTTGCCGGTGAAGATTTCGTAGGGACGGCCTTCGAACATGCCCACGACAGCAATCCAGTCTTCACGCTCGTTTTTGAAACGCACCACTTCGGCTTCCAGTTTCTTGGGACGTTTGGGAGCCTTGTTCTCCATGAAGTGCATCTCGGCGCATTTGCTGGATTCGGCTTTGGAGACAAGGACTCCGTTGCGGGAACCCTCGCGGTAGATGGTGCAGCCTTTGCAACCCGACTCCCAGGCGGTTTGGTAAATAGTGCTTACTATTTCTTTGGAAGTTTCCTTGGGGATGTTGACGGTGACGCTGATGGAGTGGTCCACCCATTTCTGGATGGCGCCCTGCATTTTGACTTTGTTTACCCAGTCGATGTCGGCAGAGGTTGCTTTGTAGTAGGGTGATTCGGTGATGAGGGTGTTGAGTTCGTCGTCGCCGAGGGCGTTGATTTGCTCGTCGGTGTAGCCTTTGGCGATATGGAGCCAATCGACAAACTTGGGGTGAAGGACGTTGTATTCTTCAAAGTAATCGCCGCTCTCGTCCTTGATGACTTTCTGCTTGGAGGTGTCTTTGTCGTTGGGGTTGATTTTCTTGCGGCGTTTGTAGCTGACGAGGAAGACGGGCTCGATGCCGGAGGTGGTTTGAGTGCAGATGCTTACGGTGCCGGTGGGGGCGATGGTGAGGAGGGCGATGTTGCGGCGACCGTTCTGCACCATTTCGGTGTAGAGTTTGGGGTCGGCTTCGGCAAGGCGCTGGATGAAGGGGTTGAGTTTTTCGCGGTTGGCGTCGTAGAGGGGGAAGCAGCCGCGCTCCTTGGCCATGATGACGGAGGATCCGTAGGCGGCACATGCCAGGGCACGATGGACGCTGACGGAGAAGTCGGTGGCCTCGTCGGAGCCATAGCGCAGCCCCATGGCGGCCAGCATATCGCCTTCGGCGGTGATGCCGAAACCGGTGCGGCGGCCTTCGAGACATTTCATCTTGATGTTGAGCCAGAGGTTCTTTTCGACGGCCTTGATGTCGTCGCTCTCGGGGTCGCTCTCGATTTTGATGAGTATCTTGTTGATTTTTTCCAGTTCGAGATCGATAAGGTCGTCCATGAGGCGCTGGCCTTTCATGATGTGGTCGCGGAAGAGGTCGAAATTGAAGCGGGCCTTATCGGTGAAGGGGTTTTCGACGTAACTGTAGAGGTTTACTGCTATCAGGCGGCAGCTGTCGTAGGGGCAGAGAGGAATCTCGCCACAGGGGTTGGTGGAGACGGTGCGGTAGCCGAAATCGGCATAGCAGTCGGGCACACTCTCGCGGAGGATGGTATCCCAGAACAGCACGCCTGGCTCGGCTGAGGCCCAAGCATTGGCGATGATTTTGTCCCAAAGGGCCTTGGCGTCGATTTCCTGCCGCACGATGGGGTTGGGCGAATCGACGGGGTACTGCTGCACGAAGGGCTTGCCGCTACGCACACACTCCATGAATTCGTCGGTGATCTTTACCGAGACATTGGCACCGGTGATTTTGCCCTGCTCGAGTTTGGCATCAATAAACTGCTCGGCGTTGGGGTGCTTGATGCTGATGGAGAGCATGAGGGCACCACGACGGCCACCCTGGGCCACCTCGCGGGTGGTGTTGGAATAACGCTCCATGAAGGGGACGATGCCGGTGGAGGTGAGGGCGCTGTTCTTGACGGGGCTGCCGGAAGGACGGATGTGGGTGAGGTCGTGGCCGACACCGCCGCGACGTTTCATAAGCTGCACCTGCTCCTGGTCGATCTTCATGATGCCGCCGTAGGAGTCGCTGCTGCCATTGTTGCCGATAACAAAGCAGTTGGAGAGCGACACCACTTGGTAGTCGTTGCCGATGCCCGACATGGGGCTGCCCTGCGGTATGATATACTTGAAATCCTTGAGAAGGCCGTAGATGGTCTCTTCCGACATCGGGTTGGGATAATTCTGCTCGATACGGGCAAACTCGAAAGCGAGGCGGTGGTGCATCATGTCGGGGTTGAGCTCGAAGATCCTATCATCGTCGCGGAGGGCGTATTTATTCATCCATACATTGGCCGCAAGTTCGTCTCCCCCAAAGTATTCGATAGAGGACTTCATGATGTCCTTGGGGTCGTACTGGGTGTGTTGTTTTGGTCTAATCGATTGATTATCATCACCAAAATCTAAAAACATGTCGGCTTGCATGGTGTTATTTTTTTATAAGTTTAATATTGACAAATAATTACTGCGACGAGGGTGTCGAATTTGAAAATGCTAAATTACACAATTGTTTTGTATTATTAAGAAATGAGTTATCAACAATGCGGCCCAAAAAAGACGCATCTGACTATATATCAGATGCGTCCGTGCTAATAAACTCTTTTTTATTTAACAATTGGATTATTTAGCCCATCTCGGCATTTTTCCTAATAGTTGTCTAAAAATCAATTGTTTATTTCACAATAAGCTTCTGCATCTGTGAACGGAGGCCTTCGGCGAGGATGCCGCACACATAGACACCCTGTGTGAGACCTTGGAGACTGAGGGTGGTGTGCTGACCCGCGAGGGGCTGACGCAGTACTTCGCGACCTTGGAGGTCGTAAATCACAAACTGGGCATTCTGGATGTTGCTTTCAACATTGATCAGGCCCTGAGCAGGATTGGGATAGGCGTTAAAATTGGTGTTAGTAATCACGTTGTCAATACTTTCCGTATTATCGACAACAATACGCATAACCATTGATCCAAGGACATTCTCGCGCTGGTCAATCACAAATACCTCATAAACCGACGAGGGATTGGCAACACCGTCGGCAATGTTGATGTCGATGGCGAGGTCTTCGTAGGTGGATTCGCCAGCAATAGAGAACGGGGTGCTAAGCAAACCCGCAATGCACTCTCCGGCACAAATGCTCCAAACAGTGATTCCGTTGTTTTCAATCTCAGTCATCGAAACCCGCACATTCTTCAAAGAATCGCTTGTGTTATTCTTTATTACAACCCCTTCAAAACCGATGGCCGTTGGTCTCACACTGACAACCAGGGTGTCGCCATTGCTGTAGGTCTGGCCGTTGTAAATAAACGTGACATCGTCGGAAGATGTTTGAGCATTCACTGCTGCGATGCCGCAAAGCATCATTACAAAGCATAAAATTTTCTTCATATTATTAATTTTTAAAATTATTATTTTCATTAATTATAGCGCCAGCAACTGATCCACAACCTTCTTCACTCCCGTGCCGGCCTTTTCCTGGACGATGGTGATGGGGCGCGAGATGGGGACAGCCTTGGGGTCGACCAAGAAGCAGGGGCTCGATTTGGGGACATAGTGGATGAGGCCTGCGGCGGGGTAGACATTCATCGAAGTGCCCACCACGATGAAATAGTCGGCCTGCTCGCACAATTCGGCGGCAGGTTCGATGTTAGGCACCGCCTCGCCAAACCACACGATGTGGGGACGGAGCTGGGCACCATCGGGGGCCTTGTCGCCGAGGTTGATATCGCGGCTGCCTATTTCAACGATGAGGTTGGGGTCGCGGTCGCTGCGGGCCTTGGTGAGCTCGCCGTGGAGGTGCAGCACATTCGAGGATCCTGCCTGTTCGTGCAGGTTGTCGATGTTCTGGGTGATGATGCGGACATCGTATTTCTCCTCCAGCCGCACCAACTGACGGTGACCTTCATTGGGCTGAACGGTAAAGAGTTGGCGACGACGTTCGTTATAAAAATCAAGCACCAGCTCGGGATTGCGGAGATAGGCATCATGTGTGGCCACATCTTCCACATTGTAATTCTCCCACAACCCGTCGCTGTCGCGGAAGGTGCTGATACCGCTCTCGGCACTGATGCCTGCCCCTGTGAGTATGACTACTTTTTTCATATCCTTGATTTATTTTTCCAAAATAGTGAACACTGTGCGACGATTTTGGCGACGGCCCTCGGGGGTGTCGTTGTCACCCACAGGTTGGGTGGATCCGTAGCCCTTGTAGCTGAGGCGTTCTGCTGCCACGCCGCGTTTTATCAGATAGTCGTACACCGCCTTGGCCCTTTGCTCCGAGAGCTGCTGGTTGAACTCGGCACGACCCACATTGTCGGTATGGCCGCCCAGTTCGATACGCATCGTGGGGTGGCTCTGCATCATCTCCACCACTTTGTCCAGCTCCACGATGGAGATGTCCAACAGCGTGTATTTCCCCGTTTTGAAGAATACATTGTTGAGCGTGATGCTCTCGCCCACCTCGAGCGTGGGCGCGATGTCGGTGATGGCCTCCTTGTATTCCACCTGCTCGGCGCGGGCCTGCTCGGGCAGGGCAAAGGCGAAGAGGTCGAGCCCCCCCACACCCGATTTGTCCGACGAAATGATGGCTGTGCGACCATCCGGAGCCACTATCAGCGAACTCTCATCGCCCGCAGTATTGATGGGATAGCCCAAGTTTTGAGGCTCGCCCCAAGTGCTGTCGCTGGTGCGGAGGCAGAAGAAGAGGTCCATGTTGCCCATGCCTATATGTCCGTCGCTGGAGAAATACAGTTTCTGATTGTCAAACGAGATGAAAGGCCCCTTCTCGTTGCCCGCCGTGTTGACCGTGGGGCCGAGGTTCACCGGCTGGCTCCACTGGCCGTCGATGAGGGTGCTCTTCCAAATATCGGTGCCACCAAAGCCGCCGGGGCGACCGCTGACGAAATAGAGGGTCTGTCCGTCGATGGAGAGACAGGGCTGCGACTCCCATTTGCTGGTGTTGACCGCAGGGCCGAGGTTCTGGGGGCGGCTCCAGCCGTTGCCTTTGCGGAAAGAGACATAGAGGTCGCAACTTCCCGCACCATCTTCGCGGCCACAAGCCGTGAAAAAGAGCCTCCGCCCATCCTGCGACAAGCATCCCGACCCCTCGTTGGCGCCACTATTCACCGGCTCGGGCATACGCACCGCGCGACCCCACTTGCCGTCGATGTTGCGGCAGAAGAAGAAGTCCTCCTCCATCGTCTCGCGGTTGTAGCGGGTGAAAAGCAGCATCTTGCCATCAGCCGAAATGGTGGGCATATACTCGTCCAAATTGCTGTTGACCCCCTCGCCCATGTTCTCGGGATTGAAGGCGACGGGGTTGGCCATGGCGTTGCGGCGGAAAGCTATGCACTTCAAATCGTGCTCGGCCGTGGCGGCCCAACGTTTGTGGCGACCCTTGTCGTTGCGGAGGAAGGTCTGATACGAGGCCTCGGCTTGGTCGAGACTGTCGTGATCCATATACCACGCGGCCATGGTGAGGTGCACCTCGGCAAAAGCCGGCTCGGCTTTGAGGGCCTTGCGGAAATGGTCGAAAGCCTTCTTGGCATCTGTGTCAAGAAGCTGCTGGCCTTTCTCAAACTCGCTGACAGCCTTTTTGTTATCAACCGTGTACTGTGCCCGAGCCACGGGTGCCAGCACGAGCATAAGAAGCAACAATACGACAAGTTTGGTTTTCATAATATAAATAACGTATGCACGAGTGTTTTATTGTATAATATTTTAAATAAATCTTCTCCCTCGTTTATGCCTCGGTTATCCGCAGGTTTTTCCTATGCCATACAAGGCGATTGACAACAGAGGCAGGCCCCGCACAGGGGCCTGCCTCCTATTTTCAATCTCGGTCTCCCGATTATTTGGTGACGAGTTTGTAGGTGTCGCTTGCAATGACGTATTCTTCGTCGGTGGTGACCACCACGGTGGCAATCTTGGAGTCGGGGGTGCTGATGATGCAGTCCTCGCCCATGATTTTGTCGTTGAGTTCCATGTCGACCTTCACGCCGAGGCACTCGAGGCCGTCGAGGATGGGGTGACGCATGAACCAGGCATTCTCGCCGATGCCGCCGGTGAAGAGCAGCAGGTCGCAGCCGCCCATCTCGGCCATATAGCCGCCGATGTAGCGTTTCACACGCTGGGCGAACATGTCGAAGGCGTAGGTGCAACGCTCGTCGCCTGCATCACGACCCGCACGGATGTCGCGCATATCCTGCTTGTCGCCGCTGATGCCGATGAGGCCCGACTTTTTGTTGAGGATGGTGGTGATGTCCTTCCAGCTCTTGCCGTTCTCAAGAATTTCCTTCTTGATGATGAACTCGATGGCGCCAGGATCCACATCGCCGGGGCGGGAACCCATGATGAGGCCTTCGAGCGGGGTCAGGCCCATGGTGGTGTCGAACGATTTGCCCTGTTTGATGGCGCAGATGGAGGCTCCGCTGCCGAGGTGGCAGCTGATGATGTTGATCTTTGTCCAATCTTTGCCGACCATTTTGGCGGCCTTCTCGGCCACGAAGCGGTGGCTGGTGCCGTGGAAACCGTAACGGCGCACACCGTACTTCTGATAATACTCGTAGGGCAAGCCATAGAGGTAGCTCTTGGGGGGCAGGGTGCTGTGGAAGGCGGTGTCGAAGACCACGACCTGGGGCACCTCGGGCAGCACTTCGCGCATGGCGTAGATGCCGGCCAGGTTGCCGGGAGTGTGCAGCGGTGCGAGGTCGGTGAGCGACTTGATTTTCTCAATGACATCGTCGGTCACAAGGCAGGAGCCGGCAAAGAGCTCGCCGCCATGGGCCACGCGGTTACCCACGGCACCGATTTCCTTCAAATCCTTGATGACGCCCATCTTGGGGTCGGTGAGGGCTTTGAGGACGATTTTGATACCGGCGGTATGGTCGGGGATGGGGAGCTGCTCGTAGTGCTTCTCGCCATTGTATTTATGGGTGAACTCGCCCATTTCCAAACCGATGCGTTCCAACAAACCTTTGGCCATCACCTGTGCATTGTTGGCCATGTCGACAAGCTGGTACTTGATCGACGAACTGCCACAATTGAGAACTAATATTTTCATGTTTCGTTTAATTATTTGATTTTTATTATTTCGTGCTATACGGCATACTCCGCAATATGGGTGCAAAGTTACGATTATTTTTTGAAATAAAAAAGTTAAAAATGCAAATAACTGAAAAACAAACGGTGGAGCCGCCATTGCGGTCCCACCGTCAGCGTGTGTCTGTAAGGGCAGACACTTAGAAGCGCCAGCCGATACGGATATTGGGGGTAACCCACTGATAACCTTCGCCAGTGAATTCTTTGTAATGGAAAGTTCTGTTGATGTCTCTCATGTCAGCAGAAGTTGAGGGGTTGGTGGAGACACCGTGAGCCTTCATGTCCCTTACCCAGAACATATCGTAGCTCAAACCGAGTTCGGCACCAATGTAGAGGCCTTTGTAGATGAAGTAGTCGAAGCCGAGACCCAGGTCGAGTTCGAAACCGAAACCACGGTGAAGAAAATTGCCATCTTCGTCTATGCAAAAACCTCTGTAAGTATCGGTTTGGGTGTACCATTCGTTACTGACGGGATCGAGAATCTCGGAATGGGTTTTCATGTTGGCCCAAGCGAAGACGAGGTCGATACCGGCATTGATGAAGGGACGGAAGTTGCCCTCTTTCACAAAATAGTACTGATAGCCAAGGCCGAGGGCGAACTCGCCGTATGCAGTTTTAACGTACTCGTTCATATCGTGGTTGAAGGCATCCACTGCAGCGTTGAAATCAGCATCAGTAGCGTAGTTGAAACGGAGAGGCATGGTGTTGCCGTTGTTAGGATTGGTATTGGTGCGGTGGGTGTTCACCTCGATGGAGGCATAAATCTGGTTGCCGTTGTTCAGCGTGTAGCCGAGGGTCAGGTTAGGGACGAACCAGTCTTTGGCGGTGAAGTTGGGGAGAATTTCGGTCTCAATGGCCCATTTGCCGTTGTTGGAACCTTCCTGAGCGTTGACACTCATGCAACCCAGCATTGCGATGGCTGCAAGCAATAAAACTTTCTTTTTCATATTATTATACATTTTTTTGTTGCCTACTCTTGTTGTGGTTTTCGGCTTCTCCATTTGTTGATTTGAAAGTGCAAATATACAAAATATTCCTTAATCAGCATTTTTTTTAACTTTTATCTTCAACTTTCGACTATATATCTTTCATATCTGATAAAGAAATAATGGGACAACCTGTTGGCGGAATTAATTAGGTGTCCGAACCTGAAATGCCATGCCTCCAACATAATCTCAAATATGTTTTTTGTACTCGGACTTGACGAAAACGTGCGATCCAATACAATAATATACTATTTCGGACGTTAATTATGAATGTTATATTAATTTGTGCGCTATGTTGAAAAAACTGCCGATTGGCATACAGGGATTTGAAAGTCTGCGTAAGGATGGTTATGCCTACGTGGACAAGACCCGTCAGATGTATCAGATGGTCGATTCGGGAAGGTACTACTTCTTGTCGCGTCCGAGACGTTTCGGCAAATCGTTGCTCGTCTCGACCCTGAAGGCCTATTTCGAGGGCAAGCGCGAAGTGTTTGAGGGGCTGGAGATTGCCCAGCTGGAGCACGATTGGGTCAAGAGGCCCGTGCTGATGCTGGATTTGAATACGGAGAAATACGATGCCCCCGAGGTGCTGGAAAAGAGACTTGACTCGCAACTCTGCGACTGGGAGGCGCTCTATCCAACGGGCAAAGAATCCTACTCGTTGGGCATCCGTTTCGAGGCCGTTATCCGCAAGGCCGCCGAGCAGACGGGGCACCGCGTGGCGATACTTGTGGACGAGTACGACAAGCCCATGCTTCAGGCTATCGGCAAACCCGACTTGCAGCAGGCCTACCGCAACACGTTGAAAGGCTTCTACGGAGCCTTGAAGTCGATGGACCCCTACATCAAGTTCGCCTTCCTGACAGGCGTGACCAAGTTCGGCAAGGTGAGCGTGTTCAGCGACTTGAACAACCTGATGGACATCTCGATGGATGCGGAATACTACGACATTTGCGGCATCACCCAGCAGGAACTGCTCACCTATTTCGCCCCCGAAGTGGATGCCCTGGCCGAAGCTAACGGTATGACGAAAGAGGAGTGTGTGGAAAAGCTGCGGAAAGAGTATGACGGCTATCATTTCCATCCGAATGTGCAAGGTATGTATAATCCTTTCAGTGTGTTGAATACGCTGGAACGTAAGGAGTTCGGCAGCTATTGGGTCGAGACGGGCACCCCAACTTATTTGGTGACGCTGTTGCAGATGCACGAGTATAATCTGAAGGAGATGGCACAATCGGAGGTGATAGCCGATGTGTTGAACAGCGTGGACATTGCCTCTACCAACCCCATCCCCGTCATCTACCAAAGCGGCTACCTGACCATCAAGGATTACGACCCCGATTTCAAGACCTACACCCTCGGCTTCCCCAATGCCGAAGTCGAGGAAGGCTTTATCAAATACCTTCTGCCGCACTATACAGCGGTGGACGAGGTCGGGACAGGTTTTTGCATAAAACAGTTTGTCAAAGATGTGCGCGAGGGTCGTACCGAACAATTCGTGGAGCGGCTGCAAAGTCTTTTTGCCGACACACCATACGAGCTGGTGAAGAATTTGGAGAACCACTACCAGAATGTTGTCTGGCTGCTGTTCAAATTGTTAGGCTTCTATGTTCAGGCGGAGTACCACACAAGTCGTGGACGGATTGATTTAGTAGTGAAGACGCAGGACTACTGCTATGTGATGGAGTTCAAGTTGGACGGCACAGCTGAGGAAGCATTGGCACAAATCAGCAGCAAAGACTATGTTTTGCCCTTCCAGATGGAGCAGCAGCAAATCATCCGCATAGGCATGAACTTCGACCCCAAGACCCGCAACATCGAGCGGTATGTGGTTGGATAACCTCCATTCACTCCTCGTCCCTCCTCCTTGCATTTCAGAGAAAAGCGGACTTTCAAAATCCACACCCGGAAGGGTGTTTTGCACTCGGGTACTTGATCCGTATAGGTGCCCTCGTCCCACCTTCGCTGTAGGGTCGCTCCATGGTCGCTACGGTGTCGCTATCCTGTCGCTTACGGGAGCGATACTATGGCCATCCAGTCGTCATCCACGCCTTATCCTACGGCAGTTCAGCAACGAGGGCACTACGAAGGCACCACTACGTTTGTATTGAGGCCTTAACGAGCATACGAATTTTGAATTTTTAAGGCTGGAGATTTTTGCCCTTCTGTGGATGGAAAAACACACATTTTTTGGGGCTCGGTGCGGTTTAACATCTGCCTTAACCAATGTTAAATTTCAAACTCTTTTTATGTCCGCAGAAGGTCAATAGAAGGTCAATAGAAGGTTAACCCTAAGTTAACCCCTTTTGTTGCTATTTCGGTTAATGTACATTGTACCTACAGAAAAGGCTAAATTGAGGTTAAATGTTAAATTGGGAAACTTTATACTGCATTTTTTCAGCGTTGTTGAAATTTGTTTTTATCGCGAATTTTTCGAATCAAAGAATTGTTAAAAAATACACATGATACAACCCTATCGCACAAATGAGGCACTTTGCTCCCGTCCAATTCATTTCAAACGCGAATTATCGCATATGAAACGAAAATTTTCGATTTTTTTTTCTTTTTGAATGATATTTTTTTCGTAATTTTGCAATTTCTTACAAAAATATGATAATATTAATAAAATTATGACACTCAATATGAAAAAGTTGTTTCTCGTCCTCGTTCTGTGCCTCTGTTCCCTCGCCTCATGGGCACAAATGTTCAGCGATGTGGCCCCCACAGGTCAAACGCTGTATTACAATATCACCTCGACCGCAAACCACACCGTCGAAGTGGCACAACCAAATAATGTGTCAGGCAATCTGATTATCCCCAGTACGGTGGAATACCAGAGTGAAACCTATTCCGTCACCTCGATAGGGATTTATGCTTTCTTAAATTGCAGCGGCCTCACCAGCGTGACCATTCCCAATTCCGTCATTGCGATAGAGGATGAGGCTTTCCATGATTGCAGCGGCCTCACCTCCGTGATCATTCCCAATTCCGTCACCTCGATAGGGCATGGTGCTTTCTCTGGTTGCAACGGCCTCACCTATGTCGTCATAGGCGGAGGTGTTACTGAAATTGGCAGGGACGCGTTTGTATTTTGTAACAATTTGAAAATTGTTTATTGGCTTAGTTCTGTGTCAATTAATACTAATAAATTTATCTCTCAATACATGAATTCAATGGGCAATGTTCAAAAGGTGATTAGCGCCATCACGAACTATGGTTCGGGTAATAATACCATCTTCAAGATTAACAATGCTATCACTATTGCGAATAGTGCAGATTATCAAAACAATTGTATTCCTTATTCTCTTCTCCCCACGAACTTTATTGGCAAATGGAATGGTAGTGACAATTATGTTGTCCGAGAGGTTGTCCTCACCGATGGGCAGGATGCTTTTACGACTCCTTATACTTTCACCGCTGGGAAGGTCACCTATACCCGCGAGTTCACCAACAGCAACCGCAGTACCCTCTGTCTGCCTTTCACGGCTGCTATTCCCGAGGATTTTGAGGTGTACGACTTTACTAATTTCGCCAACAACACCATTTCTTTCACCAAACGTGAAGACAGTATCTATGCCTACACTCCCTACCTCGTGGGTTACAACCTCAGCAAGGACGGCAACACTACCCAGTGTACCTTCACGCAGGAGAATGTGGTG
>JAZUFY010000069.1:0-30376 GCA_045640925.1 Bacteroidales bacterium | reverse complement strand
GAGGGTAGCGTATTGTTCGGGGGTGACGACGGGGTTTTTGAAGAAGCTGCCGGCGCTGCCTGTCTGTTCGGGTCGGGGCAGTTTGCTCCAGCGCACAGCGGCTATGGTGTCGGCCAGTTGGAGGGGTGTGGGCTGGGCGATGCCTGATTGGGCGAGGGCGTCGGCGAGGGCTTTGTAGCCGATATTGGGTTGGAAGATTTTGCGGAGGCGGAAGGTGACGGAGGTGACGATGTACTGGTCTTTCAGTTCGTTCTTAAAGATGCTGTTGCGATAGGCGAAGCGGCATTGGGCGTTGGTGAAGATGCGGGTGCGGCCTGTGGCTATCTCGAGGGTGCGGACGCTGTGGATGATGTCTTTGGCTTCGACGCCGTAGGCTCCGACGTTTTGTACCGGCGAGGCGCCCACGGTGCCGGGTATGGCTACCAGATTTTCGGCTCCGTGCCATCCGTGGGCTATGCAGTGGCGTACGAAGGTGTCCCACTGCTCGCCTGCTGCGGCCTGGACGAGGACGGCGTCGGGGTCCGGGTCGGGGTCGGCAAGCGGCTGTATGCCGTGGTTGTCGAGGTGCAGGACGGTGCCGTGGTAGTGCTGTGTGAAGACGATGTTGCTGCCGCCGCCGATGATGAGGAGCGGGGAGCGCTGGAGGGAGCCTTGGAGGAGGAGGTCGCGCAGCTGTTGTTCGCTGTGGAGGACAAGGTATTGGTCGGCGGAGGCGGGTATTCCGAATGTGTTGGGTATCATTGGGTATAATGTTTAGAAGACGTAGCCGATGTTGACGTAGGCGCCCAGTGAGCGGTTGAAGTCGTTGTGATGGAGGTCGAGGGATACGGGGCCTATGGGTGAGTCGTAGGCGAGGCGCAGGCCGAGGCCGAGGGTGCCGTGGTAGTCGTTTTGGGCTGAGAAGAGGTGGCTGATGTGGTCGGCGGAGGCTATGTAGTTAGCCATGAGGTAGAGGTAGAATTTGCCGTAGAAGTTGTAGCGGAGGTCGAGGCGGGCTATGGCGGCGATGTCGCCGACACGGAGGGGGTTGTTGAGGCCGACGAAGGCAAGCTGATGGTCGAGGTAGCGCCCTGGGAGTGAGCCGCCGACGATGTTGTGGAGATAGAGGCTGCTGTCGTTGCCCACAAGCACACGGGCGGAAATTTGCGGTATGACGGCGAAGCGTTGGCCGAGGGAGAGGAAGGACTGCCACGAGACTGTGGCGTCGAACATTCCTCCTCCGCTGCCGAGGAACCAGAGTTTGTTTTCTTTACGCCAGGCGGCCCCGAAGTCGAGGTAGACGCCACGGGTGGCGAAGTAGGGGTTGTCGAGGTTGTCGAAACGGCCTTTGAGGAAGAATCCGAGGAAGGCTTTGGCGCGGTCGAAATGGAAGATGCCGCTTTCGATGAGGTTGTTGAGCGAGAATCCGTAGCGGTTGGAGTAGAGTTCCTGTTCGAGTCCGAAGGCGAAGCTCATGTCGAGCAGATGGAATTCGGAGAGGTAGAGGCAGAAGTTGTTATGGTCGACGACGAGGCCGGTGAGTGAGAGCGAGTCGTAGCTGAAGACGTTGAAGGTGCTGGTGTGGTAGCGGTAGGCGAGGTTGAGGTCGCCTATGCCTAAGCCGCAGAGGGCCAGACGTGCGCCGAGCCGGAAATTGTAGTTCAGGTCGAGGTCGAGGTCGGCCTTGAAGCCGGTGAGGCGGCGTTCGTTCCAGCCGAAATGGAAGAGGAGTCCGGCGCTCTCCTCGGAGTCGTAGCGCAGGCCTATGGCGAAGGCGTGGGGTTCGGCGGGCAGGAGTGTGATGTCGAGGTCGTAGCTTTCGCGACCGAGGACGTCGGTATAGACATGGTGCGAGAGCCAGTATTCCTCGTCGTTTTCGTGGAGTTTGTATAGCACACCCGAGAAGGCGCCTGTGCCGTTGAGGATGCCTATGGCGCGGTTGATGTGGTCCATGGTGACGGGTTTGCCGGGTTCCAGTCCGCTTTTTTTGATGAGCCAGTTTTCTTTGTCCTCGTCGATGCCCTGGTAGTTGATGGAGGCCAGGACGAAGGTGTCGGTGGGATAGATGTGTTTGGCGCGCGGGTGGTTGAGCTGTTTGGTGCAGGGGCCAAAGGCGTCGAGGCGTGCTTTGAGGGCGAGGAATTCGTCACGGTGTTCTTGTGCCACACGGTAGCCGCGCACCACGAGGCTGTCGATGGACTCGGCATCGAAACTGAGCATGTTGTAGCCTGTGATGTCGGGGTGCATGTAGATGTCGCACATTTCGCGGTGCTGGAAGCGGTTGCCCTTGACGGCGATGGACATATACTGGGACATTTGTTGCGGGAGGGACTGTAGGTCGGCAGGGTCGGTGACGAATTCGTCGGCCAGTTCGATGCCCACGACTATGTCGGCTCCCATTTGTTTGCATACGTCGACGGGGAAGTTGTCGGCCATGCCCCCATCGGCCAGCAGGTGTTTGCCCCAGGATACGGGCGAGAAGACTCCGGGTATGGCCATGCTGGAACGGATGGCTTTGGCAAATTCGCCGCTGCGGAGCACCACGGAGTCGCCGTTGAGGATGTCGATGGCCACACAGGCAAAGGGTATGGGCAAATCGTCGAAGCTGATGGAGTCCTGGTAGCCGATGCTGAGGCTGTTGAAGAGGTTGAGCAGGCTGTAGCCGTTGATGACGCCGCTGGGGAGGGTGGAGAGTATGCCGCTGGAACGTTCCTCGAAGTTGTTGGCCCCGAAGGGGACAGAGAGGAGGTAGGTGCTGGCGCTCTGACGGTTGCCCGCCGACTGGTATTCGCGGCCCACGGTGTTGCTCATGTAGAAAGACCAGTCCATGTGGGCTATGAGGTCGGCCATTTCGTCGGGGGTGTAGCCCAAAGAATAGAGGCCTCCGATGATGGAGCCTATGCTGGTGCCGGCAACGCAGTCGACAGGTATGCCCAGTTCCTCCATGTATTTGAGCACGCCGATATGTGCCGCCCCTTTGGCGCCGCCGCCGCCCAGGGCCACGCCCACTTTGGGACGCGAATTTTGGGCAGGGAGCTGCTGGGCCCCGACATTGGCCCACAGGGCTGAGAGCAGCAACAGGCTGACGAGATATTTGGCAACGGTTTTCATCAATTCTGTATTAATAGGCGGGTGCTGGACAGTTTGTTGCTTGAAAGTGACTGAAGGAGGTAGACCCCGTTGGGCAGGCCTTGCAGGGAGATGAGGGTGGAAGGCTGCCGCAGGCTGATGGTGCGGAGTCGGCGGCCTCTCATGTCGCAGAGGGCTACGGTGCAGGGGAGCATTTGCTGCGACACCGAGATGCTTACCTGGCGCTTGGCAGGATTGGGATGGAGGGAGAGGTTCTGAGCATCGGGCGAAAGGATGGAGACGTGGGTGGTGTCGGTGTGGGTGGTATCGGTGTGGGTTGTGTCGGAGTGAGAGGTGTCGGGAGGCACGGTGTCGTTGGTTTGGCGGAGCCAGAAGCTGAGGGTGTCGAAGACGACGGTTTTGGTGACTGCACGGATTTGGCTGGCCACATCTTCGCTGAGATTGTCAGGGATGTAAGTGACACGGGTGGGGTCGTTGTGGAAAATCATCGTGTAGAAGGCACAGGCTGCGGCATAGCTGCCCGCCATGGAGGGGTGGCTCCCATCGCCGCCGTACAGTTCGATATCAGGATAATTGTCACGGATATAATGCCACACGCGGCCCACAGGGCTTACCGAGGCATCGTTGGCACGGGCCATATACATATAACGTTCGTAGAGCATACTGTCCATGCCTTCGTAGGTGCCCAGCACGGGAAAATAGGGAGCATTGCCCTGGTCGCCATTCTTGCGACCCCAAGTCATATAGAACATAGCCTCGCCATCAGGATTATAGGCATAAACCGAATCCACCAATCTTGCCGCAAAGGGAAGACATTCCTCCTCCACCTGGCTTTGGGGGAAGGAAGGCAGCTGACTTTGCTCCTGCAACACAACAATATTCCAACCGCCTTGGCGAATCAAATCCATAGACCGATTGGTGCAATGCTGCGCAAAGGTGCATCCGCCAGGGGTGTTGCTGGCATACTCGATTCTGCATCCCGCACTCTCGGATACCTTCTGCACCAACAGGGGGAGGTTGTTCACTTCGGTATAGCTGTTGCCGATAAAGAGCACTTTTTTAGGTTCCTGGGCCGAAAGGGCAAGGGCGGCAACGAGGAGGACTGACAGTATTAGACTTTTTTTCATATAAATATATTATTCATTATTTTTAGGGCCACGTTCTTTGCGAGGACGGCGTTCGGGAGGGACATAGCCCGGGCGGAACACTTTGCGTTGGGAATAGAGCAAGATGGCCGACAGGAGGGCTCCCAGAACATCGCAGATAGTGCAGCTGCACCACACACCCGTCAGGCCGTCGCCTCCCAAGCTGACGAACAGCATGGGGACAAGGTACATCATCGGGATGAGGAATATGACCTGGCGCGAGAGACTGGTGACGATGGCTATCCAGGGTTTGTCGATGGATTGGAACAGTTGGGAGTTGGTGATGGTGAAGCCGATGATTGGCGCCATAACGAGGAGGTAGCGCATAGCGGGGACGGCAGTGTCGATGAGTTGCACGTCGTCGCTCATCATCATGACCAGCAGTCGCGGCAAAATGAGGGCGCACAGCATACCTATTACGCCCACATTGACGTTCCAGCGCAAGGTGAGTTTGTAGACTTCTTTCAGGCGATGTGTGAGGCCGGCGCCATAGTTGTAGCCCGCGATAGGCTGCATACCCTGACAGATGCCCAACAGCACCATGAAGACAATAGTGGAGATGCGGTTGACCACTCCGTAGGCACCCACGGCAAGGTCGCCGCCATAGTATATAAGGCGACGGTTGAGCAAGGCTACAACGACGCAAGAGGCGACATTCATCGAGAAGGGGCTTATGCCTATGGCCAAGACGTTCTTGACGATATACATCTTAGGCGCCCAGCAATGACGTTTGAAACGGATGAACGAAGAGGGTTTGAGGAAATGGGAGATGGCCCAGATGGCGGAGAAGGCCATGGAGATGGTTGTGGCCCAGGCACCACCTTTGATGCCCCAGCCCAGGCCCATGATGAAGACTGCGTCGAGGGCTATGTTCAGCAAGGCCCCACTCACCTGAATCCACATGGATTTGGAGGCATAGCCCGAAGCACGAATAAGACCCGAGAGGTTGAAGGTGAGCGTGGTCAGGAACATGCCTGGGAGGATGATGACCATGTACTCGCGAGCCAACTCAATGATTCTGGGAGTTGCGTCGCCCGCAAAGAGAGCAAGGATAGAATTCATGAACGCATAACCCACCGACATAAACAATACACCAAAGAACAAGGTGAGCCACACGCTGTTGCCCAAAATCTTTTCGGCCCAACGGACATCCTTACGCCCCAGAACGATACTCATACGGGCCGAAGCACCCGCACCTACGAGGGAGCCGAAGGCGTGGACGATGTTCATCACAGGAAGGGTGATGGCCAAGGCGGCCAGGATTAGCGTTCCGTCCTCGATATGTCCGAGAAAAACGCTGTCGACCAGATTGTAGACAGTGGCGATAAGTTGTGTCACCACTGCCGGAAGGGCGTATTTTCGAAGCAGGGGCTTCATGTCGCGAGTTCCTAATTCTTGAGTCGTATCTATTGCTTCTGTCATTTCGTCGATTTGGTTATTAATAAAGTCTATTTCCCTATGGGTCAAAATCATTTGCCTGAAAAGGTGCGTGTGAGCAATGCTTTATAGGCGTTGTAGGCCACGAAGCCGCTGGCCAATTCCAAGGAGCGCTCGTCCACCATCAGGTTGGGGCGATGGAGGTTGCAGAGGGGTGTGCCAGGGATATGGATGCCCACGCGGAAGTAGCAGGCAGGTATCTTTTGTGCGAAAAAGGCAAAGTCCTCGGCTGTCATTCGCAAATCGAGCCACTCGACATTGGCTTCACCGAGGTATTCCACTCCATTGTCGTGCACTCGCTGGGTGCAGTCGTCGTTGTTGATGACAGGAGGATAGCCGTAGTCGATGAAAAGGTCGCACTCGCCGCCCATACTCTCGGCTATGCCGCAGCTTATCTTGCGGATTTTCTCGTGGCACTCCAGTCGCCAGTCGGCATCGAAAGTGCGGATAATGCCCTCCATTTTCACCTCGTCGGGGATAATGTTGGTGCGTCCTTCGCCAATGAATTTGCCGAAGCTGAGCACCGTAGGCATCATAGGGGCGGCATTGCGGCTGACCAGTTGTTGCAGAGCCACAACGATGTGGGAGGCTATCAGGATGGGGTCGACGCTGAGGTGAGGTGTGGCACCATGGCCGCCACGCCCTTTGATGGTCCAATAGAGTTCGTCGGTGGAAGCCATATAGCGACCCTTTCGCATACCAATCTTGCCGCAATCCATCTCGGGCAAGCAATGGAAGGAATAGATTTCATTGGGCATGACCTCGTTGAAAAGGCCGTCGTCCATCATCATTCGGGCACCCCCAGGATACATTTCCTCGGAAGGTTCGAAGATGAGCATAATGCTGCCCCGCAGCTGGTCTTTGAGTTCGGTAAGTATCTTGGCGGCACCCAAAAGGGAGCAGGTGTGCATATCATGACCGCAGGCGTGCATGACGCCAGGGTTTTCGGAAGCAAACGGAAGACCCGTAGCCTCGGTGAGGGGAAGCGCATCATAGTCGGCACGGAGTGCGACACAGTAGCTGTCGGGGTCTATGCCTCCGCGTATCATAGCCATCACACCCGTCTTGCCTATGCCTGTACGGGGTTGGAGGCCCATCTCTGTGAGGCGCTCGGCCACAAAAGCCATAGTACCAAACTCCTGCTGGCTAAGCTCGGGGTGGCGATGCATCCAACGCCTCCATTCTATGACGGTAGAGGCGTTGGTGCCGGCCAGTTGTTTTATTTTGTCTATCATATTGCTTAGCATTTTACCACTTTGACCTGAGTGGGCTGACCCTCGATGATTTCGATGGTCTGGGCCTCGCCGTCGATAGCGTCAACCAGATTGATTTGGGTGCAGAGAATCTCGTTGCAGATGTAGTCGCGATGAGTCGTCACAGCCTCATCCCATTCGCCGTGGAGCAGGTCGACCTTGATGCGGTCGGTGACCTCGAAGCCCTCTTTGCGGATGCCCTGGATGCGGTTGACAAATTCGCGGGCGATGCCCTCGGAACGAAGTTCGTCGCTCACCACGATGTCCAAAGCCACTGTGAGGCTGCCCTCGTTGGCTACCACCCAGCCAGGGATGTCCTGTGTGGCAATATCCACATCGCTGAGGAGAATCTCGACGGGCTGCCCCTCAATGGTGAGGTCGCATTTGCCCGAAGCCTCCAACTGGTTAATCTGCTGTTGCGAGAAGTTCTGTATCTCGGCACTGATGGCCTTCATAATCTTGCCATAACGGGGGCCGAGGGTCTTGAAGTTGGGTTTGATGCGTTTGACAAGGATGTCGTTGTCGGGAGCCAAGAACTCGATGCCCTTGATGTTGAGTTCGGAGCAGATGAGGTGCTGCACACGTTCCACCTGCTGACGGAAGTTGTCGTTTGCCACAGGGAGCATAATCTTGGCAAGGGGCTGACGGACACGCAGGTTGCTCTTTTTGCGGAGCGAGAGGCCCATGGAGCAAATTTGCTGAGCCAACTGCATACGCTCCTCAAGAGCCTTGTCTATCATCTCTTCATGCACCTCGGGAAAAGCTACATGGTGGACTGATTCGACATCGAAACGATGGGTGACATTGTTCAAATCGAGGAACATTCGCTCGCTGAAGAACGGTGCGATGGGCGACATCAAACGGGCCAGGGTTTCCAAACAGGTGTAGAGGGTCTGATAGGCCGAGACCTTGTCGTCGGTCATCTCGCCCTTCCAGAAACGGCGGCGGCAGAGACGCACATACCAGTTGCTGAGGTTGGCATCGACGAATTCCTGGATGGCACGCCCCGCACGGGTGGGTTCGTATTCCTCAAAGGCCGCCTCGACGGTCTTGACCAAAGTGTTGAGCTCGCTGAGAATCCAGCGGTCAATCTCGGGACGCTGCGCAAGAGGCAGGTCGGCCTCCTTGTATTCAAAGCCATCGATGTTGGCATAAAGGGCGAAGAAGCTATAGGTGTTATAAAGTGTGCCAAAGAGTTTGCGGCGAACTTCATCCACACCCTCCACGTCGAACTTCAGGTTGTCCCAGGGCTGGCTGTTGGTAATCATATACCAGCGGGTGGCATCGGGACCCTGTTTGGAAAGGGTCTCGAAGGGGTCGACGGCATTGCCCAAACGCTTGGACATCTTGTTGCCGTTTTTGTCAAGTACCAAGCCGTTGCTGATAACGTTCTTGAAGGCCACGCTGTCGAAGCACATGGTGGCTATAGCATGCAAAGTATAGAACCAGCCACGGGTCTGGTCGACACCTTCGGCGATGAAATCGGCGGGGAACTGGGTGGCCTTGAGGGGCTCGCCCATATAGTGAATCTGGGCGTAAGGCATAGCACCGCTGTCGAACCACACATCGATGAGGTCGGGCTCGCGCATCATCTTCTTGCCGTTAGGCGACACTAAAACGACGTTGTCGATATACGGGCGATGGAGGTCGTAGTTCTCTTTTCTGTAGGGGTTGTCCTGCATGAAGCCTGCGGCAACAGCCTTGTCGATTTCGTTGCGGAGCTCTTCGACACTGCCGATGCAGATTTCCTCTTTGCCGTCCTCGGTGCGCCAAATGGGCAGCGGGGTGCCCCAATAGCGGCTGCGACTGAGGTTCCAGTCCACAATGTTTTCCAGCCAGTTGCCGAAACGGCCCGTACCTGTGGCCTCGGGTTTCCAGTTGATGGTTTTGTTGAGCTCAATCATACGCTCCTTGAGGGCCGTGGTGCGGATAAACCAGCTGTCCAAAGGATAGTACAGCACGGGCTTGTCGGTACGCCAGCAATGGGGATAGCTGTGGGTGTGTTTCTCGCTCTTGAAGAGTTTGCCTTCGTTCTTCAGCATAACGACTATCTCCACATCGAGGCTCATATCCTTCTCGGTCTTGGTGGCATCGAAAGCGTTTTTGACAAACTTGCCCGCATATTGGGAATATGTTTCCACATCGACATTGGCCTTGACCCATTCGGCATCGAGGTCGTCGATGTTCCAGAACTTGCCTGTGCGGTCCACCATGGGGGCCTGTTTGCCGTCACGGTCGTAGAGCAGCAAATCGCCTATGCCGCCTTTCTTGGCCACACGGGCGTCATCGGCACCAAAGGTGGGTGCGATATGCACAATGCCCGTACCGTCCTCGGTAGTGACATAGTCGCCCAAGATGATGCGGAAAGCCTCGTCCTCGGCGGCGGGACGGTGAGTCTGTTCCGAAGCGTTCACCACGGTGGGTTTCACCCAGGGGATGAGCTGCTCGTAGGCGACACCCTCCAAATCCTTGCCCTTGCACTCGCCCAGCACCTGGCAATGCAGCAGCTTCGACTTCTCGTCGGGTTCGCCTTCGGTGAAGAAGGAGCCCATCAAAGGCTTGGCCATAATGATGCGACAAGGGGCATTGGTATAGGGATGCGTGGTTTCAAGCAACACATAGTCGATGGCAGGGCCCACACAGAGCGCCGTATTCGAAGGCAGGGTCCACGGCGTGGTGGTCCAAGCAATGGCGTAGGTGGTCATCTCAGGATTGAGTTCCTGCTGTTGGAAGGCCTGTTTCACCTTTTCTACGGCATTCTGCTTGATGGTGAACATAGCCACACAGGTAGTGTCCTTCACATCACGGTAGCAGCCCGGCAGGTTGAGCTCGTGGCTCGAAAGTCCCGTGCCTGCGGCGGGGCTGAAGGGCTGGATGGTGTAGCCTTTGTACAGGAGGCCTTTGCCGTAGAGTTTCTTCAACAGGAACCAAAGAGTCTCGATATACTCGTTTTCGAAAGTGATATAGGGGTGCTTGAGGTCGACCCAGTAGCCCATCTGCTTGGTCAGCTCGTCCCAAAGGTCTTTGTACTTCAGCACCTCGGTGCGGCAAGCGTGGTTGTAGTCGTCAACACTGATTTTTTTGCCGATATCCTCCTTGGTGATGCCGAGGCTTTTCTCAACGCCGAGTTCCACAGGCAGACCATGGGTGTCCCAGCCAGCCTTACGGTCGACGAGGTAGCCCTTCTGTGCCTTGTAGCGGCAGAAAACATCCTTGATGGTGCGGGCCATAACGTGGTGGATGCCAGGCTTGCCGTTTGCTGATGGAGGTCCGTCATAAAATACAAAAGAGGGATGTCCTTCGGCCAATTTCTGCCCTTTCTCAAAAGTCTCATTCTCCTCCCAAAATTTGCGAATTTCTTCGCCAATCTGGGTCATATTAAGCTGTTTATACTCTTTGTAGTTCATTACTAATTATTATATATTATTTTTATTAATCTCTTATTCACATACTATCAGCGTTTTGCACCTTTCCTTGCAAAACACTACAAAAGGCAAAGATACGATTTTTTTGTGATATATCGGCAAAAAAATCACCAAATCACAATCGGTATCGCCATATTGTACTGCGACCGCACCGCTATCTTTTCGATGTTGTCTTTATACAAAAATTCAGGCAGTTTGCCTTGTCCTTGAGGCGGTTTGATGCGATAGGCGGGCCTCCAATAGGGCATTCTTCCCAGCACCTTACGCAGCTCCGTCTCTATCTCCCCCAAGGGGGTACTCAAGGTACAAGCCCCGCTTGGGCGCCCATTCGATTCGATGGTGAAACGCACATACACCCGTCCCGAGATATTGCCCATATTCAGCAGTTCGTTCCACGGCAGCTCCCGCAGCAGAAAAGCCCGCAACGAGTCCTCCCCTCCCGGGTACATCGCCTCCTGGTCCCAATCGTTGTAGAAGAGGGTGCAATGGCAGGTATCGTCCACCTTCCACATCCTTTCGTATGTGCCGAAACGTTTGCCCCACAGGGGAATATCGCCCGCAACTCTGTCCACAACGTACACGCCTTGGGGTCTCTCCGTGGTTTTCACAAACTCGGTATAATCCCACACATAGCTTGCCGCCAAATCCTCCACAAACGACACCACTTTCGGCACCTCGCCCTCCAATGTCTGCGACCTCAACTCAGCCTCGTATCGCTGCATATCGATGCCGTAAGCCGTGCCCGCAATCACCACATACTGTTTGTCTTTCTCTTTTATCAGCCACCCTTCTTTGAACGATTCTTCCCCCTCGTCCACCTTTTGGTCGGCCAGCTCAATCATCTGCGTCACACGCTCACCAAAGTTGTCCCACACCAGCAGGCGGATAGAAGAAGCCCAATACTCGCCGTAGGTGCGGATGAGGAGCCCACGATAGCTCTTGCCCAGGGCAAACTGGCCTATGGCGTAGGTGGGCAAATCGTCGTTCTCCACCGCATCAACCCAGCCCCGCAGCTGCTCGCACTGGCTCAACCTAATACGCCTCCCCGCAAAGAGGCTCACCCCCTCCCCCACCTTCCATTGCGACTCGACATCAGAGAAATAGCCGTCCAACTCATCGGTATAGACGTGCAGTTCCGAGGCATCTATCGCCCTGAAGAGGTTCAAGAAGTCATCATTGCCGAGCTTCTGTCCCCACACCGCCACAGGCAGCAGCCATACTATCAACAGCCATCGTTTCATTTATTATTCTGTATTCATTATATTGACGTTTGACCGAACTCTCCTCTCCTTTCTTTGCCTCCTCTATTTATACGCGAAAAAACCTCCGTTTCACAACGGAGGCAAAACAAAAGCGTATGAAAAAAAATATTATTACTATTTTCGTGGTAATTATTTCTTCTTGAGGAACTCCTGCACCTGGTCGGAGAGGACGATGTTCTCCTGGAAGGTATAGGCACCCGTTTTGGGAGAGCGAACCATACGAATCACTTTTGCATAGCTTTTGCCAGTGCTGGTTTTCAGTGTTGCAACAACTTTCTTTGCCATAGTTCTCTATCTCCTATATTATTTGATTTCTTTGTGAACAGTCATTTTCTTCAAGTACGGATTGTACTTTTTGAGCTCCAAACGCTCAGGGGTATTCTTTTTATTCTTGGTGGTGACGTAACGGCTCATGCCGGGAACGCCGCTTGCCTTCTGCTCGGTGCATTCGAGGATAACCTGCACTCTTGCGTCTTTATTTTTCTTTGCCATTTCTAAATTCTGTTTTTATCGTTATCCGTTTTTGCCTCTGAGTCGTGCCGGGAAAGAGCATCAACATTCCACTACACAGCCTTCAAAAGCGATTGCAAAAGTACTACATTTTTTTGAATTAGCAAGCACTTTTCTCAAAAAAAAATCTTCTTCTGTTGCAATCAATTAATTTTTATTCTTTTACCGAAATCTCAAAATCTCGAAATCTCGAAAATTTTTCTTTCAAAACATCTCTTTTCGAGCCGATTTTTCCCAAATCGACCCTCTCGGTCTCGGGCTATTTGCCAAAGACCTCCTTGGCCTTCTGCATCCTTGCGGGCACATCCACTTCGAAGGGGCAGCGGCCCTTGCATTCGCCGCAGGCGGTGCACTCCGAGGCATGGTGTTCGAGGGCCTCGTAAGCCTTCTGCACCTCGGCGGGGACGGGCTGGCCCTGGGCTTGGGCCGCCTCAGCCTTATCCAAAAGTTCGTTCACCCTGGCAATCTGTATGCCCTGCGGGCAGGGGGCACAATGGTTGCAGTAGGTGCAGTCGCCCGAGCCAACAGGCTGTCCTTGGGCGCTGAGGGCCGTGTTGTAGTCCTTCTCGGCCTCGGTGGCACGGAGGTAGTGCAGGTCGGCCAAAAGCTCGTCCACGTTGCTGCATCCGCAGATGGCCGTGCTCACACAGGGTTTTGCCAAGCTATATGCTAGACACTGGTCGACCGTAAGGGCCACATGCAGAGGCGATTTCTCGGCGCTGAGCAGTTTGCCGCCGCCGCTGCCGAAGGCCTTCATCACCGTCACGGCGATATTGTGCTGGGCGCAATAGTCATAAAGTTCCACGCGCACGGGGTCGATGCCAGGCAGCATCTTCTTGTCGGCCTCGGGGTCCCAGGCGCTCACATCGGAGCTCAGACGGTCGAAAGCAGGGTTGATACTGAACATAAGCACCTCCACAAGGCCGCTCTTCACCGCCTTGAGGGCCGCCTCGGCGTTGTGGCTGCTCAGGCCTATGTGCCGGATTTTGCCCTCGGCCTTGAGCTGCTTCACATAATCCATGAAGGGGCTCTCGACAATCGAATCCCATTCGGCGGGATTGTCCACAATATGTATCATACCCACCTCGATGTAGTCGGTGCCGAGCAGCGAGAGGAGGTCCTCAAAACCCTTCTTGCACTTCTCCACATCGCGGGTGCGCTCATACGACTCGCCATTGTACCAGCAGCCGATATGGCCCTGGATAATCATCTTCTCGCGGCGGCCCTGGAGGGCGTAGCCAATATTGCCGCGCACCACGGGGTCGGCATCATAAAGGTCGAGATAGTTCACCCCGCTGTCCAAGGCCACATCCATGAAGGCGCGGCTCTGGGCCGTGTCCATCTTGCCGAAAGCGGAGCAGCCAATGCTCACCTCGCTCACCTCAAGGCCCGTGTTGCCCAAGGGGCGATATTTCATATTGTTCACAACCTCCTTCTTGCTTCCGCACGAGGCCACGACGGCCACCAAAGCCGTCAAAGTCAATATTCTGAAAACTCTTTTCATCATTTTTTAGTATTTTTTAAAAATGCAAATATACATATTATTTTAGAAATAGCGCTCTTTTTTCCAAAAAAAATTTTTCATCCTCCACCCCTTCTTCGCCTGTTCTTCCTCATGCTTCCGATATGCTTACAATATGCTTCCAATATGGTTCCGATATACATCCGATATAAGAGGTCGGAAGCATATCGGAAGCATATCGCATTTATATGGGAAGCATATCGGAAGCACTTGGGACTATATAGGAACTTTCTTATAAAGACCTCGAAAAATCGAAGAATCAAAAAAATACAAAATCGGAAATTTTGTCATCAACGTTTGCCTATTTTTAGTCATTTTCGGTCATAATGTCATTAAAAATCTCTTGGCACACCATTTGCAGTAGAAGAAAACGTAAAGCAAACAAAAATTACAAACCACTTAAATATAGGAGACAAAAACAATGTTAGTAACAAAAACCAACCCCAACCTGATGCCCTCACTCTTCAACGAACTGCTGAACTGGAACAACTGGACAAACTTCGCCCACGAGGAGCACTACACCACCCCGAAAATGAACGTCACCGAGGACGAGCAGGACTATGAGCTGCAATTATGTGTGCCCGGCCTCGCCAAGGAAGACCTCACCCTGAGCATCGACAGCGACGGCAACCTTGTTGTGGAGATGGTGCAGAAGGAGGAGAAGCACGAAGAATCGAAACGCCGCGTGCTGCGCCACGAGTTCGGCGAGATGAAGTTCAAACAGCTGCTCAGCCTGCCCGACAACGTGAAGAAGGAGCAAATCAGCGCCAAGGTCGAAAACGGCATCCTCACCATCCGCCTGCCCAAAATCACCGAGCAGGAGAAACAGGCCCTCGCCCAGCGCATCGAAATCATGTAACCGCCCGCCCATCTTCCAAACCGTAACCAAACCTCAAAGCAGGGCCCCAAAAAGCCCTGCTTTCGCCACCTGAGGACATCCCTAAAGGCGTTTAAGATTTTTTAGGAAAAAATATTTCACGCTGTTTTGATAATTAGTTGTATATTTGCAGCCGAATTATTCCCCCTATCTTTTACAATTTTAGGGGGGGATTTATTGATTATCAATATATTATAATTATAATTAACACACAAAAATCAATGAAAAAAGTCTACAAAACCCCCACTTTGAAGATAGTGGAGTTCAAAGTTGAAAGAGGATTCCAGGCCTCGGGCCCTGTTTCAAGTTTCACCAAAAACGACGGAGAATTCGATATGTTATTCGACATCAACGATGGTCCCCGCAACGAACAAAACGACTATATTAACGAAGGTAATACTTTCTGGAACTAAAACAAGGAGGAGATTAGAAATGAAGAAAATTTTACTGCCCATAGTGACCATGCTGCTGTGCATGACCGCATGTAAGAAAGAAGAAAACGGCATCCTGCGTCTTGAGGTGGAGCACTACAACTCCGAGGCCAAAATGCATATCGACGATGAACATTACGCCGTATGGGACGAAGGCGACTTTATTTATTTGAATGGCACCCCAAGCATCATACAGATACAAGGAAACAAGGCCATCGTCAATGATGTAACAGAAGGTGCTCCTTATTACGCCAGCTATCCCTACCCGATGACCCCCAACAACAGCAACTACACCATGACCCTGCCCGCCGTGCAGAACTACCGCGAGAACGCCAACGGCGAGCAGATTGTGGCTGCCCCGATGGCTGCTTACTCTACCGACGGTTCCTCGTTGAAGTTCCGCAACCTCGGTTCCGTGATGGCCGTGAAAGTGGAAAACAACACTGGTTCGACTTTGAATGTGTACCGCATTGAAGTTTCGTCCATCGATAATACGCCCCTCTGCGGCCTCGTCACCCTCAGCGACATCAATAACGGCAGCCTGATTATTGGTGGCGGTTCCAGCAACACTACTGTGGCTTTAGAGTGCGGGGGCATCAACATTCCCAGCGATGGCAAGATTTTCTACATTGCCCTGCCTGTGCTGACCAATGCAAAACTCTCCGTAAAAGTCTACACCGAAGACAAATGCTATACCCGCATTCAAGGCAGTAGCAGTGCCTCCTTCGACCGCAACACCATCCACGAAGTGCCTTTCTCCGCTGCAAGCGAAATTGCAACATCTTATCTCCGTGCTGTATGCGGCGTGTTCAGCGTTTCAGCCACCAAGACTGTGAGCTTCGCCGCAGGAAACCTGCACTGCGACGCCTCGGGAAGCACCCATAGATGGTGGTTTGCCAAACACCAGTACACAACCACCAAACGCAACCAATACTATAGTTCTGATGTCGAACATTTCTTCTGGGGATATCAAGACTTTGGCGAGACAAGACAACCTAATGGTAGTAACAATGGTGAAATCACTTTCAACTGGGGCGAGGTATTTGGCGATAACACTTGGTACACTTTGACAGGTGAGGAGTGGGATTATGTAGCCAATACCCGTGCAACCAGTGTGATGTTTAACGATAACTCAACCCCTGTAGCTAACGCTCGCTATATTTTAGCCAAAATCGATACCACTGGTTCTGAAACATATATTAAAGGCATGATTCTCTTCCCCGACAATGCCAACATCGATATCGCCACACCAAGTAACATCAACTTGGTCTATGATTATTTAACCAACTACTATCCGGAAACCTACACACTCGCCCAGTGGGCAAAATTCGAAGCCCAAGGTTGCGTCTTCTTGCCCGCCGCAGGACAACGCGGTAATTACAACGAATCCGCCAATAATGTTTTTCACGAAGTTGGTACATTTGGCTTATACTGGTCATCTAATACAGTCAATGGTACAGACCGTAGCAATGGAATAAATCGATTCGAATTTGGTCCTTCTTTTTACCCTCCAACATTAGGTAACTCCGATTATGTCGCCCACTCCGTCCGTTTGGTCAAAGTGTTAAGCTACTAATTGAATTCTCATAACAGGGCAACATTTTGAGAATGTTTGCCCCATGTATATGGCGTGAGCCGCAGCAATGGTTTGCGGCTCTCGTTTTTCTCCCCTATATTCAAACATTGATTTTCATATTAAAAAGATAATTTTTATATTATAGTTTTTATAGTCAAATATTTTTTTGTATCTTTGCAATTTTGAATATGTCTTGTTAATGGAAGCACTTAAACATATCGACCCCGAAACAATCACCGAGAAGCATATTGACATTCAAAAGGTTCTCGCCAGCAAGAATGTCAAGCTGCCCCGCTTTGCCGTGCGATGGCTGGAGCGGCTTTTGCATCTGGATGAGATAAACTACGTCATCTATCACCACCGTTACAAGTTCGGCGTGGAGTTTGCCCAGGCTTTTCTTGAGGGCAACGGGCCCCACGACCTCGACATCAGCATGGAGGTTGAGGGGTCGGAGAACATTCCCTTGGAGGGGTCGCCCATCATCGCGGGCAACCACCCCCTCGGTGGCCCCGACGGATTGGCGCTGATGGGTGCCATAGGCCATTATCGCAGCGACATCAAGTTCCCCGTCACCGACTTCCTGCTCTTCCTCCCCGCCCTGGCGCCTAACTTCGTCCCCGTGGACAAGGTGCACCACAACCCAGCCAGTTTGAAGCTTTTGGAAGAAGCTTTTGCCGAGGAGAATACGATGCTGATTTTCCCCGCAGGGCTCTGCTCGCGCAAGCAGAAGGGGGGCGTGATTCGCGACCTGGAGTGGAAGCCCACCTTCATCAAGAAGGCGGTGCAGTATCACCGCGACGTGGTGCCTTTCTACTTCGAGGCGAGGAACCGCAACCTGTTCTACAACATCGCCAACCTGCGCAAACGGTTGGGCATCAAATTCGGCTTCGAGCTGGCGCTGCTGCCCGCCGAGATGTTCGCTCAACGGGGCAAGAAACTCCGCCTTGTGTTGGGCAAGCCCATCCCTTACACGGTGTTCGACCAAAGGCACACCGCCTTCCAGTGGGCCCAAATGGTGAAGGAGCACTGCTACCGCCTGGCCAAGGAGCCGAACCTGTGTTTCGAAGTCTAACCTCTAAAACCGCAACGAAGAAAAAATGGATACATCATATATCATCCCTCCCGTACCCCGCGACCTCATCCGTGCGGAGCTGAAGCACAAGCTTTTCCTCCGCAAGACCAATTGCGGCAACAAGGAGATTTACATCACCACGGCGCACCTCTCGCCCAACATTATGCGCGAGATTGGACGCCTGCGCGAGCTGAGCTTCGTCCTCGACGGAGGCGGCACGGGCAAGGATTGCGACATCGACGAGTTCGACCTGCTGCCCGAGCCTTACTGCTTCAAGCAGCTCTTTGTGTGGAGTCCTGAGGACGAGGAGATTGTGGGCGGATACCGTTTTATCCACGGCAGCAATATGCTCACCCGCGACGATGGCACCATTGCCACCCCCACGGCGGAGCTGTTTCAGTTTTCGGACGAGTTTAAGAACAACTATCTTCCCTACACCGTGGAGCTGGGCCGCGCCTTTGTGCAGCCCGAATTCCAGCCAGGCAACAACCTCCGCAAGGGGCTCTACTCGCTCGACAACCTTTGGGACGGCCTCGGCGGCATAGCCTTGGAGATTCCCGAGACACGCTATTTCTTCGGCAAAATCACCATGTACTCGCAGATGAATCGACGCGCCAAAGACCTCGTGCTGTATTTTTACCAAAAGCACTTCCCCGACCGCGACGGCCTCGTGTGGCTCTACGACCCCCTCACCATTGAGTCGGACTTCAACGAGCTGCACAACCTCTTCAATGGTCGCAACTACAAGGAAGACTATCAGATACTGTTGCGGAGTGTGCGTGCCCTCGGGTGCACCGTGCCCGCCATGATTAACGCCTACATGAACCTCTCGACCACGATGCGTTCTTTCGGAACCTCGATGAACCACGACTTCGGCGAGACCGACGAAACGGGCATCCTGGTCACGCTGCGCGACCTCCTGCCCGAGAAAAAAGCCCGTTATTTTGAGTCCTACGACACCAAGAACCGCGTCTTCGACCGCCTGCACCTCTTCCGCATCAACATGAAGCGGATGCCGTGGTGGCAGCAGGTGGACGAAGAGGAACGCCAGGAGCTGAAAAAACTCAAGAAACTCAAGCAGCAGGCACTCAAAGAGGCAGAAAAAGAGGGCCGCAAACAGGCCCGCAAAGCCAAACGTAACACAAAACGCAACACAAATACAAACAAATCGGAATAGAGCCATGGAGATAAAGAAAGCGACATTCGTAGTAAGCAACAGCGACTACCGCAAGTGCCCCGACACGGGTCTGCCCGAATACGCCTTCATCGGGCGGAGCAATGTGGGCAAGTCGTCGCTTATCAACATGCTCACCTCCAGCAAAAACCTGGCAAAAACCAGTGAGAAGCCTGGCAAGACGCAGCTCATCAACCACTTCCTCATCAACGATGAGTGGTACATCGTAGACCTCCCAGGGTACGGCTATGCCCGCACCTCGAAGATTTCGCGCGAGAAATGGCAGAAGATGATTGAGGACTATATGCTCAAACGCGAAGCCCTCGTGAACGTCTTCGTCCTCGTGGACAGCCGCATCCCGCCACAGAAGATAGACCTCGATTTCATCAACTTCCTCGGCACCAACGGCATCCCACTAAACATCATCTTCACCAAAATAGACAAACAGAAACAGCGCGAGATTGCCGCCACGGTCAACGGTTACAAAAAGATGCTGAGCGAAACATGGGAGGCCCTGCCCGACATGTTCCTCACCTCGTCAGTAACACGCTATGGCCGCGACGCAGTGCTCGACCATATCGCAGATATAAACCAAGAACTCCAGACCCAACAGAACTAACTATGGCACCACACAAAAGACTATTCCTCACCACCCTGTTCACCGCGGCCCTGTTCACCGCTTTCGCACAAAACACCGACAACCTCGACTATGTCGTGCGCCGCATACGCATGAATCCCGACATGAAGCACGCCTCACTGTCGGTATGCGTCCACAACATCACCACCGACAGCACCATCTACGCCATGGATGCCGACCACGCCCTCCTGCCCGCGGCCCTCAACAAGATGTTCACCACAGCGGCAGGCTTCAGCCGCCTCGGCAAGGATTTCCGCTTCAAAACCGACATCGTGTATAGCGGCAGCATCGACAGCCGCGGTGTACTCAACGGCGACATCTTCATCCTCGGCCAAGGCGACCCGTTCCTCGGCTCCACCCGCATCAAAGGCACTTCGCCCGAGAGCGTGTTCCGCGACATCACCGAGGCCCTCCGCAACGAAGGCATCAAACGCATCAACGGCCATATCTACGCCGATGCAAGCCTGTACAGCGACGAGATGGTCCACCCCACATGGCAGTGGAACGACATCGGGAACTATTTCGGCAGCGGTGTGAGCGCCATCAACTACCACGAAAACTCCATTGATGTCCGCTTCAGTGCCGGAGCCCATGTCGACGACCCCGCCGTCATCACCAGTGTCTACCCCGCCAATCTGCCCATCACCTTCATCAACCAAGTAGTTACTGGCCCCCGCGACACCGCAAGCCAAATCGAGTTCTTCGGCTCCCCCACCGAGAACACCCGCACCTGCCGCGGCATCATAGCCCTCGGCACCCGCGACACCCTCATCCGTGCTTCGCTGCCCAATCCAGCCCTCTGCCTCGCCGACCAACTCACACAATACCTCCGCAAACACGGCATCCCCGTGGATGGCGAAGCAGGCGACAAAGTGGGGACACCCGCCCGTGTGCACGACATCACCGACATACAGACACTTTTCTATTCCGACATCGCCAAACTGACCAATTACACTACCAACAACATGTGCGCCGAGAGCATTTTCAAATACCTCGGCTACTTCCAAAAAGGCAGCGGAACCTACGAAAACGGACGCCAATTCATGGACTTCTACTTCCGCGAACTCGGCCTTGACGCCAACGGTATCAACATGGTGGATGGTAGCGGTCTCTCCCGTGCCAACCACGTCACCGCGAACTTCGTCTGCCAGTTCCTTGCCGCCGTGGCCAAACAGCCCTACTACGAAGATTTCTGCGCCACCCTCGGAGTCAACTCCCAAACTGGCGACTCAAAGGTCGTGCCCCGTATCCCAGCCAACAGCACCCTCGTGCTCAAGGGCGGCAACATGACAGGCATCAAATGCTACGCCGGCTACTTCACCAACAAGGATGGAAACCAATACTGTTTCTCCATCCTTAGCAACAACCACGACTGTGATGGCGACGACATGAACCGTTTCCTCAAAACCATCCTCGAAGAAATCATGAAATTCTGAAGTCAAGGTGGGTTCTATTCCAATGGAAACATTCAAGATAAGGAAGATGGTTCTCAATGACTCTATCAAGAAAAAGCCATGAATACAGATTCATCCAAGAAGCGAATGTTTTTCGACATGGACAATGTCCTTGTTGATTTTCAAGCAGGATTGGCACAGGTAAGCGAGGATATAAAGAAGGAATACATCGGTCGATTCGATGAGATACCAGGAATCTTCTCCCTGATGCCTCCCATGCCAGGAGCCATTGATGCAGTCCATCGCATCATCAACGACGGTCGCTTCGACTGCTACATCCTCTCAACAGCTCCTTGGAACAATCCATCTGCATGGTCAGACAAATTACTTTGGGTGCAAAAGCATCTTGATGATGTCTTCCACAAGCGAATCATCATCACCCATTGTAAGAACCTCCTGAAGGGTGACTATCTCATAGATGACCGTGGCAAGAACGGCACAAGCGAGTTTGAAGGCGAATGGATTCAGTTCGGCAGCAGCGAGTTCCCTGATTGGGAGAATGTATTAGAGTATCTCAAAATTCAATAATATGAAGTCAACAGATATAATCGGTATTGCCAACTTGTTTTTAAACAATGTTTAATATATATTAAATCAAAATCAGCAAGGGTTGTATCGAAAAACATTTCTCAGTTCTGCCAGGTTGAAGAAATCTTTAGTTGCATCCAAACTCGACATAGAATGGATGAGAAATCTCAGCACCATGAGTAGATGGGGAAATTAATATATAAATCACAGTTCACCATTCACTCTCGTTTTTTTGTAAACTCGTCCTTAATACGATGATTCTCCGCTATAGTAGCGAACCCGCAGCGAAGGTACAGCGACGCTTCTCATATTTGAAGCCGAAAATCAAGAAAAATATTAACACATTTCAAATCTGGAAATGTACATTTTCCCATCTCCGAAAGTACAAAACAACTATTTGACTTTGTCTTTTTGCTCACGACAGACACATCTGCTTTCGACTATAGACTTCCCCTTGGTTGTGTGTCTTGGGGATTTACACCAATTAGAATACGTTCGTCCTGAGCGAACAAAATGAAAGGCTGCCTTTTGTGGCAGCCCTTCATTCTTTCAATATTCCGTCTTTATTATCGAATAAGGAAGGAGAATTTCGAGAAATTCTTCAATGCGATGCCTGTACCACGGGCCACAGCACGCAGGGGGTCTTCGGCGATGTGGACCTGCAACTTAGTCTTAGACGAGATACGCTGGTCTAAGCCACGGAGCAGCGAACCTCCACCTGCCAGATATATGCCCGTGCGGTAGATGTCGGCAGCCAATTCGGGCGGTGTAGCCGAAAGGGTGTCGAGGATGGCCTGTTCGATGCGTGCGATGGATTTGTCCAAAGCGTGGGCTATTTCCTTATAGTTGACAGATATTTCCTTCGGCAGGCCTGTAAGGAGGTCGCGTCCCAAGGTGGGATAATCCTCTGGGGGCTCGTCCAGTTCGCTCACAGCGGCACCGACCTTGATTTTCACCTGCTCGGCAGTACGCTCGCCGATAACCATATTATGTTGCTTACGCATATATTCGACCACGTTTTCATTGAATTCGTCGCCTGCTACACGGATGGAGTTGTTGCACACGATGCCGCCCAGTGAGATGACGGCGATTTCGGCTGTGCCGCCTCCGATGTCGACAATCATGTGGCCTTCGGGCTCAAGCACATCGATACCGATGCCAATGGCTGCGGCCATGGGCTCGTGAATCATGCGGATTTCCTTGGCACCAGCCTGTTCGGCAGACTCTCTTACGGCACGTTCTTCGACGTTGGTAATACCGGAAGGAATGCAGATGACCATGCGAAGCGATGGGGGCATGAACGAGCGGTTGATGCTTGTCATGCCGATGAGTTCGCGGATGAGGTGCTGGGCCATCTCGAAGTCGGCAATAACGCCGCCACGCAGGGGTCGGATGGTCTCAATATTCTTGTTGTCCGTCTTGCCCGCCATCATTTGGGCGCGTTTGCCCACGGCGATGATGCGGTTGGTGTTTCTGTCGACAGCCACAATGGAGGGCTCGTCGATGACAACCTGGTCGTTGTAAATCACAATAGAGTTGGCTGTGCCCAAATCCATTGCGACCTCTTTGTTAAAAAATGAAAATAATCCCATATTGGTTTAACTATTATCGTTTTTAAATACGCGAAATTTGAAAAAAAGTTTCATTTTTCGCTAAAAAAATCATCAATGTTTAAAATGGCGGAAGCCCGTGATGGCCATACCCATCTTGTTCTTCTCGCAATAATCAATCGAATCCTGGTCGTGAATGGAGCCGCCAGGGTGCGCCACAGCCGCAATGCCTGCTTCGTGAGCTATTTCCACACAATCGGCGAAGGGGAAGAAAGCATCACTTGCCATCACGGCACCGTTGAGGTCGAAACCAAACGACTTGGCTTTGGCAATAGCCTGTTTCAAGGCATCCACGCGTGAGGTCTGACCCGTACCGCTGGCACAAAGTTGTCCGTTCTTGGCCAACACAATGGCATTGCTCTTGGTATGTTTGACCAAGATAGTGGCGAAAGCCAAATCTGCGGCCTGCTCGGAAGTGATGGGGGTGCTGGTGACGCTCTTGGCCATATCGGCAGCCGTGGGAACCACGGTGTCGCGGTCCTGCACCAAAACGCCGTCAAGGACGCTGCGGAACACCTTATCGTGCATCTCGAAAGCGTTACGTTTCAAGATAATGCGGTTTTTCTTGCCGCGAAGGATTGCCAAGGCATCTTCGTCATAATCGGGAGCGATGCAGACCTCAAAGAAAATCTTGTGCATTTCCTCGGCCACCTCTTTGGTGATGGTGCGGTTGGCAATGAGTATGCCTCCGAAAGCCGAAACAGGGTCGCCAGCCAGGGCGTCTTTCCAAGCATCGAGCAGAGTGGGACGACAGGCAAGGCCGCAGGCGTTGTTGTGCTTAAGAATAGCAAAAGTGGTATCTTGGAAATCGTCGATAAGGCAGCAGGCGGCATCGATGTCTCCAATATTATTATAGGAAATCTCCTTGCCGTTGAGTTTTGTGAAGCAGGCTTCCAAATCGCCAAAATAGTAGCCTTTTTGGTGAGGATTCTCGCCATAGCGGAGCACATTGGCCTTGCGGCTGCTCTCTTTGAAAGCGGGCAGTTGCTCTTCACGGTTGAAGTAGTTGAAGATTGCGGTGTCGTAGTGCGAGCTGACATTGAAAGCGTAAGCGGCGAAATGTCTGCGCTGCTCCAAAGTAGTGGCACCGTCCTGCTCGTTGTAGATTTTGAGAAACTCCTCATAATGGTCCACTGCGGGCACAATGACCACATCCTTGAAGTTTTTGGCGGCTGCACGGATGAGGGAGATGCCTCCGATGTCGATTTTCTCAATAATGTCCTGCTCGGGAGCACCGCTTGCCACGGTGGCCTCAAAGGGGTAGAGGTCGACAATCACGAGGTCGATTTCGGGAATTTCATACTGCGCCAACTGTTCGCCATCGGAGAACATGTCGCGGCGACTCAGGATGCCGCCGAACACTTTGGGGTGAAGGGTTTTCACACGGCCACCCAAGATGGAGGGATAACCCGTAAGCGACTCCACAGCCACCGGCTCGATGCCGAGGTCGTGGATAAATTTGTAGGTTCCGCCCGTCGAATAGATGGTCACACCCTGTTTGTCTAACGATTTAACGATATCTTCCAGCCCTTCCTTGTAGAAGACTGAAATGAGTGCTGATTTTATTTTTTTATTTTCCATAATCTAAATTAGTTCATTAACAACAATCGGCTTTAGTCGCCAAAAACAATGCCCAGGCCTTTGGCCGTATTGACCAGTCGACTGTCGGGGCTCACAAGGTTCTGCGCCTTCACAGCCTCTTCGAGCGGCACAGCCACCACGTCGGGGTGCTGGTAGGCCACCATCTTGCCGTACTGGCCCTCGATGACGAGCTCCATGGCACGCACACCGAACTCCGAAGCCAGGATGCGGTCGAAGGCTATCGGGGTGCCTCCACGTTGCAGATGGCCGAGGATGGTGCAACGGATGTCGTGTTCCACGCCCGCGGCCTTCAGTTCTTCGGCCAGTTGGTTGCCCACGCCGCCCAGTTTGATGTGCTGATAACCCACCTCGCCGGTCTCAATACCCACCACGGTGCCGTCTTTGGCCTTGGCGCCTTCGGCCACCACGATGATGCAGTAGCCTCTACGCTTGTTGTAGCGTTGCTCTATCTTCGCCTTAATCTTTTCAATATCGTAAGGGATCTCGGGAATGACGCACACGTCCGCACCTCCGGCTATGGCACTATGCAAGGCAATCCAACCTGCGTCGCGCCCCATCACCTCCATGATGAACACACGATTGTGGCTTGCCGCGGTTGTCACCAATTTATCGATAGCCTCGGTGCATATCTGCACGGCGGTTTGGAAACCAAAGGTGTAGTCGGTCATCGAGAGGTCATTGTCGATAGTCTTGGGCACACCCACGATGTTGAGGCCCTTCTTGGCCAATCCCAAAGAGATGCGCTGCGAACCGTCGCCGCCGATGTTGATGACCGCATCAACCCCCATGTACTGGAGTTTGCGAATCATCTCGTCACTACGATCCACCGTTGTCCATGTGCCATCCTGCTGACGCACCGGCCACTCAAAGGGGCCGCCCTTATTAGTGGTACCCAAAATGGTGCCACCCTGTATTTGCAGCCCCTCCACAGTTTTCTCGTCCAACAACACCACCTCGGTCGGCTCGCGAAGCACGCCGTTGAACGACTCCACGCACCCTATCACCTCCCAATCTTTTTCCTGCGAAGCACGCTTCACAATGCCGCGTATCACCGCATTGAGGCCGGGACAATCGCCGCCGCCGGTAAGAACCATTACTCTTTTTAAGGCCATATTTATTTTTTATTTATTGATTCACATGGAGGTTATGCAAAAGCATACCCCTTTTTGGAATTTACAAAGATACGACAAAATTGTGAAAAATGCACAAAAAAAATTTATTTTTTTAGTAATGATAAAAAAAACATGGGATAAATTGTAAAAAAATGGAATTGCTATCACGAGTCAACCCTTACTATCCGTCCTCGATATGGTATCGTTATGGTATTCCGGATACGATAACGATACCATAAGGATACCATAACGATGGGAGAACATTGGGAGAACATTGGGAGAACATTGGGAGAACATTGGGAGAAGCTTATACTTTTCCTCTTCTTTCGAGGAATGCCGCGAGGGCCGCTTTGCCGCTATAACGGTTTGTCATCTCCTCGTTGCCGCACCACAGGTTTGCGATATTCTTTAAACATTACCTAAAAAAAAGATATATTTTTAAAAAAAATCGTATATTTGCCGTTTGATAAGTATCGTCCCAAACCATAGGGTCGAAGTATTTATCATTTTATAAACTAACTGATTACACAACAAAACCGACATACTATGAAACTCTCATTCTTGGGCGCAACTAAAGAAGTTACCGGCAGCAAGCACCTTATCACCACCAAAAAAGGATTGAAAATTCTGCTCGACTGCGGCATGTACCAAGGCAAAGGCCTGGAGACCGACGATATGAATCGCGACCTCGGCTTCGACCCCGCCGAAATCGACTACCTCATCCTCTCCCACGCCCATATCGACCACTCCGGCCTCATCCCCTACATCTACCGTCTCGGATTCCGCGGCACCGTGCTCTGCACCCCCGCCACCCGCGACCTCTGCGCCATCATGCTGGCCGACGCGGGACGCATACAGGAGGCCGACGTCCACACTTTCAACAAGAAACGTAAGGCCAACGGCGAAGATCCCGTGGAGCCCATCTACACCGAAAAGGAGGCCCAGGAGTGCATGAGCTGCTTCATCAGCGTGCCCTACCACAAGCAATTCAACATCGAGGGCGAGGTAACGGTAGAATTCTTCGACGCAGGTCACATCCTCGGCAGCAGCTGCGTATACCTCGAAATCAAAGACGGACGCAAGACCATCCGCCTCGGCTTCACCGGCGATATTGGCCGCTACGACAAACGCATACTCAAAGACCCCGAGCCGTTTCCACAGGTCGACTACCTCATCATGGAATCCACCTACGGCGACCGACTCCACACCTCGCTGCAAAACGCCGAACAGGAACTGCTAATGGCTGTCCTCGACACCTGCACCAAGAAGAAAGGCAAACTCATCATCCCCTCCTTCGCCATCGGTCGCGCACAGGAAATCATCTACGCCCTCGACCGCCTCGAAAACTCCAAACTTCTTCCCGACATCGACGTCTTCGTCGACAGCCCCCTCAGCATTTCTGCCACCAACATCATGCGTCTCCACGACGAATGTTTCGGCCCCGAAATTCTCGAATACCTCAACCGCGATTCCGACCCCTTCGGTTTCGACCGTCTGCAATACATCCAATCCGTCGAAGCCTCCAAGGTCCTCAACATTCGTCACAAACCCTGCGTCATCATCGCCGCTTCGGGCATGATGGAGGCAGGCCGCGTGAAGCACCACCTCGCCAACCATATCGAAGACCCCTCGACGACAATACTCTGCGTGGGATACTGCGAACCCTCTACTTTGGGGGCAAAAATCATGCGCGGCGACGAAACAGTATCCATCTTCGGTCATCCCCACAAGGTGCGTGCCGAGCTTCGCCGCATCGAATCACTCTCGGGCCACGGCGACTACAGCGAGATGATAAACTACATCGGCTGCCAGGAAAAGAAGAAACTGCGCAAAATTTTCCTCGTCCACGGCGAAGAACAGACCCAAATCAACTTCCGCCAGACCCTCAACGAGGTGGGTTGGAAACATGTCGAGATACCCGAATTTCGCCAGGAAGTGGAACTATAGGTAACCCAAACTTGAAAAAGACTTGAATATATGATAACATTCATCATTGCAATCATCCTCCTGCTACTCGGCTACTTCCTTTATTCCAAGTTCATCGAGCGCATATTGGAGATTGACCCCCAGCGGCCAACTCCCGCTGTGGCTCACCCCGACGGGGTGGACTTTGTGCCCATGAAATCATGGCGCATCTACCTCATCCAGTTCCTCAACATCGCTGGTGTGGGGCCCATCTGTGGTGCCATTATGGGAGCACAATTCGGCACGGCCTCATTCCTTTGGATTGTGTTCGGAAGCATCTTTGCAGGTGCTGTGCACGACTTCATCGCCGGATTCATCTCGCTCCGCAAGGACGGCAACTCGCTGCCCGAAATCCACGGCGCCTACCTCGGCAACAAAATCAAGGTGTTCATGCGCGCCTTCACCATCATCTTGATGGTGCTCGTGGGCGCGGTGTTTGTAAACACTCCCGCCGTGCTCCTCAACAGTAATTTCACCCCCAACTGGAACATCTATATTTGGGTGGCCGTGATTTTCGCCTACTACCTCATTGCCACGCTGTTGCCTATCGACAAGCTCATCGGCAAGATCTATCCCGTTTTCGGACTTCTCCTTTTGGGCATGGCTGTGGCCATTGTGGTAGCCTTCGTCATCTATCAACCACCCATCCCCGAGGTGTGGGAAGGCTTGGAGAACCGTCACCCCGATGCGGCTCACAACCCCATTTTCCCCATGATGTTCATCAGCATCGCTTGTGGCGCCATCAGCGGTTTCCACGCCACACAGTCGCCCCTCATGGCCCGCTGCATGACCAATGAGCGTCAGGCCCGTCCAGTGTTCTACGGTTCGATGATTACCGAAGGCATCGTGGCCCTGATATGGGCTGCTGCGGCTGCCTATTTCTTCGGCCCCGAGAGCCTTGTGGACACTACTGGCAAGGGTGGTCCCGCCATGGTGAGCATCATTGCCCACACATGGTTCACCCCCGTCATCGCGGTCATCACCGTCCTGGGTGTGATCTCGGCTGCCGTGACTTCGGGCGACACCGCCTTGCGCTCGGCCCGCCTCATTGTGGCCGACTTCCTCCATATTGACCAGAAACCTATCGGCAAGCGCCTCCTTGTGGCTGTGCCCATCTTCGTGGTCACTGCGGCCATTCTTGTCTATTCTTTGGCCGATGCCAAGGGATTCGATGTTATCTGGCGTTACTTTGCCTGGTGCAATCAGGTGCTGGCCACGGTGTCGCTGTGGACGCTGTGCGTTTTCCTCTACGTCAAACGCAAACCTTACATTATCACCCTTATACCAGCCATATTCATGTCCATGGTCACAGGCAGTTTCATCTTCGTGGCCGAAAAAGAAGGTCTCGGATCCCTCATTCCCCACTGGCTCGGCTACATCCTCGGGGCAGTCATCACTATAGCCCTCACCATCAACTTTTTCCTCGTTGCGCGACACGTCCAGGCAAAACGCGATGAAAAAAATCGCATTTCAGACAATAAATAATAAAATATTACGTTACCAATAATCAGAAAGAAAATATCAATACATAAATGAAGACAAAAATTCTCACCCTCGCGCTCACGCTCCTCGTCGTCGGAAGCGCTTTTGCCGGTAACAAACCCCGCAAATCCTCACGCCAAGAAATGGGCATCAACGGCAACGCCTTGTATGTGATTGAATACACCTACAACATTCATGGAGGCCGCAATGGTGGTCGTCAGCTCATCTGCATCGACTCCATCACCTTCGACAAACGCGGCAATTTTCAAGACAAATACCGCACCAAGGATGGCGAATATACTTGGTATTCTTACTATTTTGATGTCCACGGCTATGCCCTCGGCTGGAACGAGTACAACCGCGCCCGCGAACTCACAGGCCGCACCGCCTACCTCAACGACAAGAACGGCAACCGCATAGAGCGCACCGTCTTTATGGGCGAGCACATGACCAAAAAGGAGACTTCGCGCTACGACAACGACCGCTTGGTCGAGGAACAGAGCTTCGCCCCTGACGGCACCCTCACCGAAAAACGTGTCTACAAATACGACGCTTCCGGCAACAACACCGAGATGGAGTTTTACGATGCCGACGGCGAACTCATGCAGCGCTATCTTTACAAGTACGACAGCCACGGCAACCGCATCGAATGGCGTTTCTACGATGCCGACGAGTCCCTCGTGGCCCTCACCACCTATTATTACGACGACCACGACAACCTTATCGAGCTCTCCTCGTTCAACTACGATGAGCACCTCAACTGGAAGCACAGCTATGTGTTTGAGTATGATGAGGACGACAACTGGGTTCGCCAGACCATCTATCGCAACAATGTGGCCTACCAGGTCATCGAACGTGAAATAGCTTTCCCCGCATATTGATTCAAGCCTTATGAAAAAGAGTTCCATCATTGCCGTCGCAATCTTCGGGATTGCCATGATTGCCGCCGTGTGGATTGGCGGCTCGTATTTCAACAAAGCCCGCGGTCGTGCCAAAACCGTTAGTGTTGTTGGCATGGCACAACGCGACTTCACCTCCGACCTCATCGTGTGGGACATCAGCTACAGTGTCCTCAACGACGACCTCAAGCAAGGCTACACCGACCTCAAAGGCATGACCCAAATCGTCAATCAGTACCTCCTCAACAAAGGGGTTAAAGAAAACGAGATGACCTTTGAAGCCGTGTCCAACTACAAGGAGACCGACTACCGCTACAACGACCAGACCCACACC
>JAZUFY010000068.1:0-7062 GCA_045640925.1 Bacteroidales bacterium | reverse complement strand
ATTATTAATATTATCAATTACCAATAAAAAATGATTACCCTTACAGACCTTTCGCAATCCGACCATTCGCATTTCGCCAAAGATCTATTCGAGTCGGCCTTTCCCGACGAAGAGCGACCACCCTTCGGGGCGTTGAAGAATCGTAACACAGAAAAATTTCATTTCATGGTCGCCACAAATGAAAACGAAGACGGCGACGAACCCATCGGAATCCTCTCCTATTGGACTTTCGATGATTTGGTATATATCGAACACTTCGCCATCGACGAAGACCTTCGCAATCAGGGCTTGGGCAAGGCGGTGTTCCTCAACTTTCTCTCGCAGCAGACCTCGCAGGTGGTTCTCGAAGTGGAGTACCCCCACGACGAAACTTCCGAACACCGTGTTGAGTTTTATGCCAGCATGGGGCTCTTCCAAAACCCCCAAGATTACCTCCAACCATCCTATCATGGCGACCAAGTTACTGTGCCAATGATAATTATGTCGAAATATGAACTTGATGACGACGAATTTGACGAAATTCGTGATATTTTATACGACGAAGTCTATAAATGTCGTCCTTCGAACATGTGCAGATGATAAAAAATGTGTTTTGCAAATGGCACATAGACAATATTATACGGAATAATTTCAATAAAATATCAAAAAAAATTTGGTGCATTTGAAAAAACTTCGTATCTTTGCAATCGCTTTTGAGGGAAAGAGACCTTGAAAAGAGCAGATGGCTCCTTAGCTCAACTGAATAGAGCATCTGACTACGGATCAGAAGGTTGCAGGTTTGAATCCTGCAGGAGTCACAAAGAAAGAGAGAACCAATAAGGTTCTCTTTTTTCGTATTTATCCAACGACTATTCCTCTGTTTTTCTAAAACGTCAGCCGATGCAATAAAAAGCCATTTTTGACGTTAAATAAATATTATAATGAATTTTTAGAATCAACCTAAATAAAACTCGTGAAAAATATGAAACGCTATTTACTTTTGATATTGGCGGTGATGGTCTCGGCGGTGGGACTGGGACAAAACTCCAAAAAGATTAACCCAAAACCAAAGGATATGAATTGGACTCAGGAATGGAAGGCTGTTGATGATTTGATGGCGAAAAATTCGTTTCGCTCGGCTTACGACGCTTCGCAGAAGTTGTTTGATTATGCGCGTGAGCAGAAGGATTCGCGCAATACGTTGGTGGGCGCATACAAGTTGGCTATGATTGGCGATTTGTTTCAAGAGGCTTCTGCCGACTCGGCCTTGAAGCGTTACCAGGAGGTGCTGCCCTTGCTGGATCAGGTGGATCAAGCTGTCTGCCATGCTTCCTTGGCGCAGTTTTATAATGATTATAAGTCGCAAAATCGTTGGAGGTTGCACCAGAACAAGGATACCGACGAGGAGGATTTGGATTATAAGCTATGGCCCGTCAGTCGTTTTGATGCGGCTGTTGCCGAGCATGTGGCTGCGTCGCTCAAAGAGCCCCGACTGCTGCAAAATATCGACATTCACGACGTGTCGATGTTCTGCCAACCCAATGTGCGTTACCGCAGCAAGGTGGACAGCACGATGTGCACCACTCCGACGCTCTACGACCTTTTGGTCAGTATGGCCATAGAAGAACTTGTCGACTATGGCGAGAAACAAAGTCTGCTGAAGGATCAGATGGCTTTCCATGCCAACGATAAGGACGACTTTATGAAGGTCTATCTGGATTGGCGGATGACGGAGCTGCTGAATGAGATTCCCAACCATCCGAAGCTGACGGCTGCCGACTATGAGCGTTATATTGACCGCTACGAGGGGTCGGAGTGTGCATATTTGGCTAAGTTTTATTATGAGGCGGGCAGATTGTGTGAGCGAGCCGGCGACTATGTGAAGGCCAAGGAGTATTACGATAGGGGTATCGCCCGATTCCCGAAAAGCGAGGGGAGCACGGATTGCAGCAACAGTTTGGCCGAGATGCTTCGTCCTCGGGTGAGTGTGGAGATGGAAGCGCAGCAGATGACCCAGCGCGATATGTTGGCTGTGGCCACTATCCGCAACGCCGATACGATATACTGCCGTATTGTGGATGGAAAGACGAAACTTGTTGGCAGGAATAGTCAAAAGGAGTTTGTGGCTGCCTTGGCCAAAATGAAGGTGCTGAAGGCTTGGAGCCAGGCGGTGCCGCACAGGGATGATTATCAAAAGCAGGAAACCTACCTTTACCTGCCTCCGATGAATGGGGGTGAGTATAGGTTGCTTGTTTCGACTACGGCCGACTTTGTCAGCAATGGTGTGGGGGTATACGAGTTTGATTGTTGTGATGCCCGTTTTTATTCGGCAATTCCAGGAACAGAACTCAACCGTGCGGGTTATTTGCTTGATATGCAAACAGGCAAACCCATAGTGAGACAAAAGATCGAGATAACAAAACACGACTACCGTAAGCAAAATGATGATGTGGTGGGTTCGACTGTAACCGATGAGCAGGGATACTATCATTTTGCCAAATCGGAAGGAGGCAAAGTCCGCACCACTTATCAAGGGGTGACAATAACGGAGTATGCGGGATGGTCGTCGGACCAATCTGAGCCTGAGGTGGAATATGATTGTGGAATTTTTGTGGACAGACCTGTTTATAGGCCTGGCGAAACGGTTTCGTATGCCGTGGTGTGCTACCGTACCGACCATAGGCACAAGGGAAATGTGGCGGCACAAACGGAGATTCGAATGGAGTTGCGTGACAATGAATACATGCAGATAGAGAGCGATACTCTGACTACGGATGCGTATGGTAGGTGTCATGGCACTTTTGTGATTCCGCAGGATGCCGTTCCGGGCAATTTCACGTTGGAATCCGCTGTTGAAAAAATAACACGCTTCGCACATTTCAAGGTGGAGGCATATAAACAGCCGAAATTCCTCGTCACCCTCGAAGGCGACAAGGCGGTGCACCGTTTTGGGCAGAAGGTGAAGGTGGAGGGTAAGGCCGCCTCGTACAGCGAGGTGCCTGTAAGTGGGGCCAAGGTGGTGTATAGGGTGGAACGGGGAGAAATGTTCCGTCCGTGGCGTTGGTGGTATATGCCATATTCCGAAACAGTAACCGTGGCATCGGGCGAGACGATGAGCGATGCTCAAGGCCGTTTTGCGGTTGAATTTGTTCCCGAGCCAGACAGCACGGTGGAATTGACGAACAAACCATGTTTTGAATACATGGTCTCGGTGGATGTAAGCGATGTGAACGGCGAGACCCATTCGCAGCAATACACTCTTAGAGTGGGTTACGAGCATGGAGGAATAGTGGTGCAGAGTGGTACGATGACGAAACTGGAAGAGGTGCCGTTTGTATATACGAATCTCGACGGCGATGATTTGGCGGGCGAGATATCGGTGACGGTGGAAAAACTGGTGTCTCCAACCACTCCGCATCTGGGTCACCCGAAGCAGAGTAAGTCAGTCCTGCAACCTTTGACGCGGCAAGAATTTGAAAAACGTTTTCCGCTGATAGCCTATGATTTATCGGAATTGGAACTGGAAGAGTGGGGTGTGGAGCGCAAAGTTTATTCCACTTTGGTGCAAGCCAAAGCGGAAGGGGACAACAAGGTGGTGATGCCCCGATTGGAGTCGGGGGTGTATCGGCTGACCTTCACCACTACCGACAGCACCACGGGCGAGAAGGTGGAGGCGGTGAGCCATATCACACTCAACGGGTTGAAAGATGCCCGTGTGCAGAGCCCGAACTTGCTGAGTGTGGTGGGCGAGAAAGACGGGAACTTGCAGTACGAAGTAGGCAGCACTATGTTGGTCGGAATAGGCACGCGATATGAAGATGTGACGGTGACATACGTTGTCTCGGCAGGGGAACGGGTGATTTCGCGGCAGCAGATGCGGCTGTCGAAGGAACAGAAGGTGGTGAAGATACCTATAGGTGAGGAGTGTTTGGGAGGCATCTCGGTGAATGTGATGGCGGTAAAGGATGGCATTGAGGTGTCGGGACACCTTCATGCAGAAGTGCCCTACAGCCATAAACAATTAGAGGTGCGTTTTGAGTCGTTCCGTGACCGATTAGAACCTGGCGAAAAAGAGACATGGCGCCTCGCTGTACGAAATAAGCAGACAGGTACTCCCGCCACAGCGGCGTTGATGCTCACCATGTATGATGCCGCCCTCGACAACTACGGCACCTTGAATTGGCGTTTCGCTCCTTGGGTGGAGAATGGTGGTGTGTATTGTTTCTTAGATATGCGAGTTCGAAATGCTTATTTGCAGGATTTTCAAAAAGAAATAACCCGAAAGAACTACGCAGGTCCGTATCCGTTTGAATGGATGTTGACGACAGGAATGACAGGTCGAATTATAGCGACGGTGGGAGGTGTTGGTTATGCGGCTTCTGCGAGGGGCGAAGATGGCATGGTGACTAATGCCGCTAAGCGTATGGGGGCGGTGATGCCGAAAGCTGTGGTAGAAGAGGAGGCAGTGGTGACAGACCTTGCGATTGTCGATAATGATGCCATGATTGCAGAATCGAGCCCGTTAGAAACGGTGGAGATGGAAGAAAAACAGCAGAAAGAGTTGCCACGGTTGCGAACCAATCTCAACACTTTGGCGTTTTTTGCCCCGATGTTGGAGACGAAGGAGGATGGTACGGTGGAGTACACCTTCACGGTGCCGGAACTGCTCACCAAGTGGAATGTGCTGGGTGTGGCATATACGCAGGACCTGAAAGTGGGCCAGCTGAGGAACAGCCTTGTCACACGGAAGGAGCTGATGGTGCAACCCAATGTGCCGCGATTCCTCCGACAAGGCGATACGCTGGATTTCCTGGCTAAAGTGTCGAACATGTCAGAGAAAGAGCAGCTGGTGAAAGTGACTTTTGAACTGACCGATGCCGCCACGGGCAAAGCGGTGGGTGCATATACACCCCAGCAATTGCAGATGGAGGCACAAAGCACCTCGGCTGTGAGTTTCCGCATAGCGGTGCCTCAGAATGTGTATATGACCACCTATAAGATAGTTGCCCAAAGCGAGACCTGTAGTGACGGCGAGCAGGGACCCCTGCCAGTGCTGACGAACAGAGAACTGGTGACGGTGTCGCAATCGATGTATATGAACGGGGCAGGGGAGAAGCGCTATTCGCTGGGTCCCATCACCCAGACGCTCGGCACCTCCGCCACACACGAGCCGCATCTGTTAAAGGTGGAGTTCACTCCCAATCCAGTGTGGTATGCCGTGCAAGCCATGCCCTACATGCAGGATAAAGAAAATCCCTCGAATAGTTATCTGGCCAATACCATTTACGTCAACACCTTGGCGGCAAAACTGGTGCACGACAATCCCGAGATACAATCTGTTTTTGCAGCATGGGAGAAAGATTCGAACAACGCACTGGTGTCGCAATTGGAGAAGAACGCCGATGTGAAGCAGATAGTGCTCTCGGAAACACCATGGCTGAGAGACGGCAATAACGAGGCGGAACGTATGCACCGCATGGCCAACTACTTCGATGCCGAAGGGTTGAAAAAATCGTTGCAGGAAAAGGGCAAGAAATTGTTTGAAGAACAACGTCGAGACGGAGGCTGGAGTTGGATGCCTGGCGACAAGGTGGCCAACGTGTGGACCACGCAGTATGTGCTCGAAACTTTCGGACGCATGGAGCTTTTCACAGGCGAGAAGGTTTGGAACAAGGAGTTGGGCAAGGCTCTCAGGTATGTGGATGCCGATTATTATGACTACTATGTGCGTCTGAAAAAATATACCACACCCTTCGAGCCTGTGAACTTGGACTACCTGTATATGCGCAGCTTCTACCCCAAGGCGAATTTTGCGAAGAACCACAAGGTCGCCTACGACTTTTTCTACAGCAACGCGCTGAAACATTACACCTCCTATCAGGGATTGTACAGTCGTGCGATGCTGGCCTTGGTGTTCCAACGCCACGGCGACACGAAGCAGGCGCGCGACATAGTGAGAACACTCAAGGAGTGCGCTCTGTATAGCGATGAGATGGGAATGTATTGGCGCGACAATGTGTCGAGCTATTGGTGGTACCAGCGACCTATTGAGACACAGGCATTGCTGATAGAGGCTTTTGCTGAGGTTACACCCGACGACAAGGAGAGCATCGGAAAGATGCAGCAATGGCTGCTCAAACAAAAACAGACCACAAGTTGGACTACCGATATCGCCACCGTGGACGCCATCACAGCCTTGTTGGCAGGCACTACTCATGCACGTTTGGACACCGCTCAGGCAGAGATAATGGTGGCAGAGCAGCGAGTGGAAGAGGCTTCAATGGCTGGCACGGGATATGTGGCGAAGAGTTGGACGGGAGAAGAACTGACAGAACTCACGCAGAAGATTGTCCAGGGTAAGGACGAGATGGTCATCAAGAAGGTGACCGACGGCATTGCTTGGGGTGCGGCGTACTACCAGTATTTCGAAGATATGGACAAGGTACCTGCTTCGGAGATGGGGGTGAAGTTGCAGAAACAATATTATATTGTAAATAATGACGGTATTCTAACAACAGTGGAAAATAAGACGCTGAAGGTGGGCGACCGAGTGAAGGTGCGTATTTTGGTGGACTGCGACCGCAACCTGGAATACTTGCAACTGAAAGACGGCAGGGCCTCGAGCATGGAACCTGTGAGCACCGCCTCGGGGTGGAGTTGGAACGACGGGTTGAGCTACTATGTGGCCGTGTATGATGCCTCGACGAGTTTCTTCATCAATAGGCTGGAAAAGGGCAAATATGTCGTAGAATACGACCTATATGTTACCAATTCGGGCACTATCACCACGGCTCCTGCAATGATGCAATGTTTGTATGCACCCGAGTTCAGAGCCACAACGGCGGGAGGAAGGTTGAAAATCGAGAATTGATCAGGATCTGCTACCTTTTGTTAAATTTTTAATACGATTCCATACAATAATATTTTTTATTTCGCGTTATGTTTAATCAGAAAAAAGTGTAAATATATCAAAATTAGAAACTAAAAATATTTGAACATGAAAACAACTTCTATTTTTTGTTCTTTGGCAGCAGCGGCTTTGTTGTTTGCCTCGTGTAATTCGAGAGAATTAGACCAGGTTCA
>JAZUFY010000067.1:0-18940 GCA_045640925.1 Bacteroidales bacterium | reverse complement strand
CCGACGACGATGAGGGCGCCGAGGATGCCCCAGCACCAGAAGGTGCATCCTTTGACGTGACGCTGCTGGGTACGGGCGTACTCTTCGTTGCCGATACGGCTGCTGATGCGGGTGAACCACACGAGGGGCACGATGCCGCAAGTGAGCCATGAGAAGATGAAGTAGATGAGGCAGTAGTGCATGGTGTGTTTGCCGTCACGGGGTCGGGCCACGGTGTTGATTTCTTCGGACATGTGGGAGAAGACCACGATGGGGTAGATGCCCAGGGTGATGATGCCGAGGAGGATGAATTTGAGCAAGCCGCGGTTGGTGCGGAGCTTTACTGCAGGGGGATTGGGGGTGATTTCGTTTGCCATGATATTGTATTCTTTTTAATTATTTGAAAGCGTTTTCGGAGAGGCCTTTGCCGCCAATCTTAAGGTCTTCCATGTAGGAGGGGACTTCGCGACCGAGGTACTTGTCGACGTAGAGTTTGGCGAGGTACTGTCCGAGCATGAAGCCGTGACCGCGGAGGCCGGTGCAGAGGCCCACTTCGGGGTCAATGATGTAGCGCGGCTCGGTGTAGCGGCCTGCCCAAACGGCGAGGAAGCCCACTTCGCGCAGGTTGGGTATCCACTCGGCGAAGACTTCGGCGACAATCTCGAGGAACTCCTTGCTGTTGTATTTGATGTTCTGACGTGCCTCATAGCTGTCGCAGTCGGGCGATGCACAGCCGATGATTTGGCCCGTGTGGCCCCATTGCTGTCCATAGACGGCGCTGAAACCCTTGTAGTGACGGCGGTCGATAATCATGTCGAGCGGGCCGCCGTTGGGTCCCATCATGGGGAGACGACGGGTGATGAAGGCCTGGTGCTTCACGGGGTAGAGACCCGTGTCGAGGTCGAGCTGGTCGATGAATTTCTCGGCACCCCAACCCATGGCGTTCACAAAGTGGTCGCAAGTGTACTCGATGTACTGTCCCTCGTGGTTGCGAACCAGGGCGACATAGCGGGCGCCCACTTTCTGTATGTGGAGGAGCTCGCAGTCTTCAAAGTAGCGTCCGCCGAACTGCACACCGATACCACGGATGTAGTCGATAACGCGACCCGGGGTGGCCTGCCAGCAGTCGCGGGTGATAAGGGCGTGGGAGTAAGTGTCCTTGGTGTCGTCCCAGAGGGGAGAAATCTCTTTCTTGAAGTCTTTGCGCTCAATCATATAGGCATCGCTCCAGGCGCGGGAGGCGTCGAGGGAACGGTAGGTGGCATCATCGTGGACAAGGTTGACGTAGTGGGTGAGTTTGTAGTTGATGTTGTGCACCTTCTGCATATCCTTGAAAATCTCGTGGTTGTGGACGGCAATGTCGGCGATGTCGGGGTTGGAGAAGGCGGGACGGCCTCCACCGATGCAGCGCCAAGAGGCACCACGGCTGTAGTTAATCATGACGGGATTCTTGCCTGCCTCGGCAAAGTAGCGGAAGAGGCTGCTGCCCGCGATACCGCCACCGGCGATAAGGACGGCGATGGTCTCTTTCTTCACATCGTTCATCTTGGGGAACACGAAGACCTCTTTGCTCTTCTCGTTGTAGAGGTCGCCGAGGGTGACCTGGTTGGAAAGCGGGGCACGAGGGGTAGCGTCGCCCACGAGTTCGATGCCGTAGGAGCGGAGAATCTGACGGGCACGAGGTATGCAACGTTTTCCGCGGCAGGGACCCATGCCGAGACGGGTGATATGTTTGAGTTCATCAACCGAGATGGTCTTGCGGTCGCCGATAACCTCGAGGACGCGGTCGAACTTGATGTCCTCACAATGGCAGACGTAGGTCTCGCCCTTGGTGTCCTCGCTGCCGTTGTGGATGGAGAGGGGCTTGGGGAAACGCTCTTTGAGCAGGAAGCCCTTGATGTCGGTCATCACGGGATTGCCGCTCACCTTGACACGAGCCACATTGGTCTTATTGGGTTTGCGAAGAATCTTTTCGATGACACCTTCGCCCACTTTCTGGCCGTTATTGTCGACAAGGAACACCTCAGCACCCTCGGGCACATCGTATTCGATGGGGAGGAAGCAGAGGCCCTTCTGGGTATCGTAGCCGAAGATGGCAAGGCCTGGGCAGTTGCTCACGCATTGCATACAGCCGATGCACTTGTCGTAATCGACCGTGGGGGTAGTGTTAGTAGCAGGCTTGGTGATAGCGCCCTGGGGGCAAGAGAAGGAGCAGGGGTTGCAAGCGAAACCATAGAGGCAATCCATCTGCACGAAAGGTTTGATCTTCATGCGCTCGGGCGTGGGAAGATTGGGCTTTTCGAGAATACGCACAGGATGCTGTTGCGAGTCGATATATTGGCGCGAGATGTCGAGGTAGTCGTCATAATTGAAACGCACCCCCATGTTCTGTGCCACCTCGTAAGCCACTTGTTTGCCGCGAAGCACGGCGCTGGTGCCCTCGCCGATGCGGATAGCGTCACCCGCACCGTAAGTGTTGAGGCCGAAGACCTCGCGGCCCTTGACCAGCAACTGGTTGTCGGGGATGAGGCCTGTGCAGATGTTGATGATGTCGATATCGTCGATAACCTGCTCAGTACCGGCGATGGGCTTGAAGTTCTCACATTTGGCTATAACGGCACCCGTGATGCCTGTGTGGTCCTTGTTGGGGATGGCCTTGAGGAGGGTGTAGCCGGTCATGATGGGAATGCCGAGACGGCGAACACGGTTGGCCTGAACGGGGAAACCGCCCTCGCGGGGCATGGCCTCGATGATGGCCTTGATGGTGGCCCCTGCCTGCATACCCTGATACGAAGTGAGGTAGCCGATATTGCCCGCACCCACGGTGAGGACCCGCTTGCCGAGGAGGGTGTGCTCCTGGTTCATCATCTTCTGGAACACGGCGGCAGTATACACACCCGGCACATCGTCGTTCTCAAACGTGGGCATGAAAGGCACGGCACCCGTAGCCACGACAAGGTGCATGGCGTCGATATAGGAGACGTCGCCCGTAGCGATATTCTTCACCGCCACGCGGCCCCCTTCGAGGAGGTCCCACACGGTGGTGTTGAGGAGAATGCCCTCATGATTGTCGCCTGCGAGAGTCTTGGCGATATCGAAACCACGCATACCGCCGAACTTCTTTTCCTTCTCGAAGAAGAAGAACTGGTGGGTCTGCATATTGAACTGTCCGCCTATGCGGGCGTTGTTGTCAATCACGATGTTGGAGATGCCGAAAGCATTGAGCTGTTCGCGGCAGGCGAGGCCCGCAGGACCCGCGCCGATGATGGCCACCTGGGTCTTATACACCTTCACCTCGCGGGGCACGGAATCCACCACGTCGGGCATGGCGCTCTCTTCGGCATTAACGCTGCACACCTCCTTCACCCCGTCGACAGGGGTGATGCAGATGCGGCGAACCTGGCCGTCCACTATCATCTCGCAAGCTCCGCACTTGCCTATGCCGCAGTTGAGGCTGCGATTGCGGCCATCGATGCTGTGGCTGTGGACGGGGAACCCCGCCTGATGAAGAGCCGCGGCTATGGTGTAGCCCTTGCGACCTTGAACTTTCTGACCATTGTAAACGAACTCAACTATCTCGCTTTGCGGGATATCCAGAATAGGATGTTGCTCAATTTTGTACATAGTGTTAAAACTATTAATGAATAATTATTTTTGAGGGTGCAAAGGTACAAATAATTTGCAACAAATGCAAATTTTTAACATTTCCCAAACACGACGAAGTGCCCCAAGCCCCCACTTGGGGGAAGAAAAAATCGGGTATTGTGAGCGGCCCTACCCGATCCGAAGCCATGCCAAAGAACCTCGCAAAAAACTTCCAAGATTGTCAAGGGTGACCTAGGTATGACCTAGGTATGACCAAGGACTGACCTAGGTATGACCTAGGTATCACGCCAAGGTCAATCCTTGGTCATACCTTGGTCAGTCCTTGGTCAAATCAAGGTCTCTTGTACTTATCCCTTTCGCAAAGGATAAGTGCTTTGGGGGCAAGATTGCACCCGCTTACTTTCGAGTGCTTTCCTCGCACCACATTATTGTTAAAAAACTCGCGGATTTCAAAAAATAATCTTACTTTTGCAAAATGTCTCGGGACAAAAATCAAGGACTGTTTTTTGACTTTTGGCCCTCGAAACGGTATAATGGGGTAGAATATGCAACAGAAAACGGAAATAACACGGCTGTGCCTACAGGGCGACCGAGAGGCTTTCAAAGGGGTGGTGAAGCAATACCAGCAGATGGTCTTCACGCTCGGCATCAAGCTGTTGGGCGACGAGGCAGAGGCTCGGGATGTGGTGCAGGAAACGTTTGTGAGGGTGTGGGAGAAACGCAGGAGATACAACCCCGAGTACGCTTTCTCGACCTGGATATACTCCATTGCTTTGCACCTGTGCATGAACCGTTTGGAGCACAAGAGGCCCCAGCGGCTGAAGGAGGAGGACGAGGCAGTGCTGTGCCGTTTTTTGGAGCACGACGACCCTCAACGACAATTGGAAAACAAGGAGTTGGCGGCCATAGTGCGGGCTTTGGCCGAGGGTTTGGGGAGCAAGCAGCGGGTGGTGTTCACCCTCACACAAATAGAGGGGCTGAGCAGCGAGGAGGTGGGCGCCATCACGGGTATGGATGCCACCCAAATCAAGAGCAACCTCTATGCCGCACGAAAAATTATCAAAGCAAAATTATCGAAACTTGGATATGAATAAACTCGAAGAAATATCTCAAAGGCTTCACTCGCAGCAGGCCTTGATTGCGGATGAGGATGCGATGGCCGAGGAGGTGCTTGCGGCCATTCCCTGGGAGGGGAAAGAACGCAGGTGGCTGGTGCCTCTGAGGGTGGCAGCATCGGTGGCCGCGATAGTGTTGACAGGGCTGTTTGTGGGGCTCAACACTACGCCTCAAAACGCTGTCCCCGTAGCTAAAGAAAGTTTTGAGATAGAACAATTTCAGACCCCCCTACCCTGTTCGACGGAACAGGCTTCGTGGCAAGACCTCTATGCATGCTATCGGTCGGCCCATAAGTCGTTTATCGACTATTCAAGTTTTCAAAACATTCACTAAACAATTTTTATTATGAAAAAGACAAAATTGCATTTGATATTGGCGGCCTTGCTGCTCATGGCGGCAGGTTGCACAGATACGGAGATGAATATGAGCACCGTGGTGAACCGTGACGGGAGCTGCAGCCGCGAGGTGGCCTTCAGCACAGATTCCGCCACTTTGGTGGGATCAACCAACCTCGAAAGCACGATGGGCCGCCTGGTTGAGGACAGCCTTTGGGTGAAGAGTTGGCGCTACAAAGGCGATACGACTCATTATGCCTACCCTATGAGCGAGGCTGAGTACGATTCGCTCGCAAAGATTCTTGCTTCACAAACTTTGGGCAACAAAAGTCTGTGCGACACGGTGTTGCTGTGTGTGAAAAGAGATTTTGCATCGGTGGAAGAGATGGCCGAGGCTTCCCCTTTCCGCCTTGCGGAAGGCGCGTTGAAGTCTTCCATCTCGCTCACCAAACGTTTCAAGTGGTTCTATACCGACTATCTGTATAACGAGACGTACCCCAGCCAGGAGGCGTTGTTCCGGGTGCCTTTGAGCGATTATGTGGATAGTGCCGTGGCTGCCTACTGGTTCGTGGGGCAGGAGGAGAAACTGCCCACCTACAGCCCTTCGGAGAAGAAAAGCCTTTACGACGATATTGAAAAGAAGGTGGACAAATGGCTGCTGGCATGTTGGATAAACACGGCGTGTGATGTGGTGGCGGATAATTACAACGCCCTCCCTCACCCCCCTGTGAGTCGCGAACATTTCGACTCGCTCCGCGACAGTATCACGGAGTATGCGGCTTCGAACAATATGGAGATGATGGAAGATGTGACCAAGATCTTCTCAGGCTATTTCCACAGCAATGCCTACAACGAATTGTTTGCCGAAGGATCCGAGGGAGAAGAGACGATGGAGGGCTTGGTAGAGCAGATGCTGGAGAATATGACCCTGCGGGTGGATGCCCAACTCGTGCTCCCTGGGCGTATCACATACGCCAACATCGGCATCATTGAGCCCCAAGGGTTGAGCTACCGTGTTTCGGGCGAGCGGATGATTCCAGGCGATTACACCATTACGGCCCAATCGAGAGCAACTAACGTGTGGGCCTTCCTCCTCACAGGACTGATAATAGGCTTGGCAATAGTCAGTTTCCTCCTCCCGATACGGAGAAGGGAATAGGTCGAAACATACTTTTGTCAAAACATACTTTTGCTTCGGTTGATGCGGAGTAGTTGTTGGCGCGGATTGAAAGTCCGCGCCTTCTGAATTTAATGATTTGCATTGTAGTTTTTTTTGCACGGATTGCGAAACCGTTACTATATCCGTCAGTTACGAATCCGATGCAACGGGAAGATGTATGCCATAAGTGAATTGTGGAATTATTTTGCAGATACACAAAAACAATTCGATATAACAAAATAATTTTCAATATTTTGATCTATTGATTCCATGTTAGCATTTTGCCAATCCAAATAATCTTCTTATCTTTGCAATCGGAAACAATTGGACACAATAGTTATACCTATGAAAAAAATCTTATCCCTCACAGCACTACTGTTAGCCTTCGCCAGCCTCTCTTGGGCTTACGACTTCAGCGCCGTCGCCCCCACTGGTCAGACGTTGTACTACAACATTAGTGGGAGTACAGTTTCTGTCACTTATCCCGGGGCGAGTATTGACGACCCCTATGCTGACTACACGGGGCCTACGGGTGCTTTGACCATCCCATCTACGGTAACCTATGACAACCAGACCTATTCGGTGACTGCTATCGGCAATTATGCTTTTGCCGACTGCTACGACCTCGCTAGCGTCACCATCCCCAATTCGGTGACCTCTATCGGCAATAGATCTTTCCGTTACTGTTTCGGCCTTACCAGCATCTCCATCCCCAATTCGGTGACCTCTATCGGCAATAGGACTTTCTTTGGCTGCAGCGGCCTCACCAGCATCTCCATCCCCAATTCGGTGACGTCAATCGGCGATTGGGCTTTCGCCGACTGCAGCAGCCTCGCAACCATCGTTATTCCCAATTCGGTGACAACCATCGGCAATCAGCTTTTCTTTTACTGCCGCAGCCTCACCAGCGTCACCATTCCTAACACGGTGACATCCATCGGCGAATGGGCTTTCCGTGGCTGCAGTGGCCTCATCAGCATCACCATTCCCAATTCGGTGACATCTATCGGTGGAGGGGCTTTCGGTCACTGCATCGGCCTCACGGAAATCACGTCGCTTGCTTCCGAGGCTCCGCTATTGGACAGGAACGTTTTCTTTGATGTACCCTCCACAATCTCAGTGTATATCCCTTGTGGAAGCATCGCTTCGTATCAAAGCCGTTGGTCCGACATCTCCAACTTTGTCGAGAGTGCGGCAATTCACCTCAATGCCACCACGGCTGACAGCACACAAGGCACTGTCCAAGTGCAGACTGAGCCATCTTGTGCCGACCCCACGGCCGTTATATACGCAGATGCCAACACAGGTTACTACTTCGACCACTGGAGCGACGGCAACACCGATAATCCCCGCACCATTGTTCTGACCAGCGACACAATCATAACTGCCTATTTCCTCCACGTCCAAGAGTTCACCATCACCGTGGCGAGCGCTGACCCTTCAATGGGTTCCGCGACCGGCAGCGGTTCCTTTCCCGATGGTACCATCACCACTATTACCGCTACAGCCAACGATGGTTACCGCTTCGTGCAATGGCAGGACAGCATCACCGAACCCATCCGCACCATCACCGTTACAGCCAATGCCACTTACACCGCCTACTTTGAGGCCGACGACAGCCCCGAGGGCATCGCTGAGGCCGCAGACATGGACGGCATCGTCATCCGCACCAACGGCACCCGCATCATGGTTGAGGACATAGTCGACGAGACTGTGCGCCTCTTCGACTGCATGGGCCGCTGCCTACTGACCATGCGAGCCACTACGAACTGCACCCTCCAGGCTCCCGCCCCAGGAGTGTATATGCTGCAAGTGTCCGACCATCCCGCCCAGCGCGTAGTGGTGCTGCGATAGCACCTTTATCGAGACAATAATAATGAAAGCGGTGCGCTGAAATGTCAAGCACACCGCTTTCGTATATCTGCTGATGCGGAAAAGTGTTCGAAATCACATTTTACATTTCACTTTTCACAATTCACTAATTAATACATCAACCCGAACATCCATAGCGGGATGCGGGAACCTATGCCGACTTCGGTATCAGCCACGGCCAAAAAACTGTTTTCTACATCTGCTATTTGGGAATAATCTTTGCCCCTACCACCCACTTCAAACAGATAGGTGTCATCAAACAGAAAGTCACCTTTGGGAGCCACCGTAACCTCTCCTTGCGTGGCAAGTTGGTGAACCATAAACGACTCTCTGCAAGTTACCACATCGGCTCTTGCTGATAAGGCATACAACAAATTGCTGTTATTGAGCAGTATTTTATCAGGCTTGGAAAGGTGCTTGTAGTCTTTCTGTCGCTTTGAAAGCACTCGGACAATATTCGCACGATCCAAAGTATAGAGCAATTTCAAGCATTGGGGAGAATTGGTTTCGAGTTGCTGGCTTAACTTGCTAATATTGGGCACCAAAGGCACATTGGGTGCAATAGCCATCAACAATTGCTTGGTTTTCTGCACTGTAGAATACGATACATCCTCCACCGCAGGCATGTCTGACTCCACCACAAGATTTATTATGGCACGGATTTTGCCATAATATTCGTCTTCCGAGAAAGTCTCCTTGTAAAATGGGAAACACCCAACTTTTAGGTAACGCTCAAAATAGGTCAACACTTTGATATTCGAAGTAACCTGCATCGCAACAGATTGATGTGATGACAAAATCTGCTCCAAAGGCAGAGGATCCATTTTCAACACACCTTCAAATTCAAGAAATTCACGAAAAGAAAGGCCTGGAAGCGTATACAGGATCTGGCGGCGAGACAAATCGGATTTCGAATTGTCGATTTCGAGCATCGAGGAACCCGTATAAACTATATGAAGCGAGGGAAAAGAATCGTAAATGGTTTTAATCATCACGTTCCAATCGGGATATTTATGCACCTCGTCAAGAAAAAGATGGGTATAATTGTGGGTGCTCAGATACTCTGCCAAATCAACCAAGGAATGGCCCCGAAACCAAATATCATCCAAAGATGCAAAAAACACTTGCTGAATATTGCGTGAAAAGGATTCCTTGATATGCTGAAGCAGCAGAGTAGTCTTGCCCACACCTCGGGAACCTTTGATACCAATCAGTCTTGGACGCCAATCAATATCATGATAGAGGAATCGCTTAAAAGTTAACGAAGTAGCCTTTAATCTATTATTAAATTGATTCACAAGAGGTAGCAAGTCATTATACTCCATATTTACATTCTTTTTTCAAATGCAAAGATACAACTTTTTTTTACATCCGAAAGTAAAATTTTGCAAGATTTTTTACTTTAGAAAGTAAAATATTCGAGTTATTTTTACTTTGGAAAGTAAAATTTCGCTAATTTTTTTTACATCCGAAAGTAAAAAACGCAATCTGTTTTCAGATTCTTTGTAAGCGTTTGTTGCTTTGAAACAGTCGTTTTCTCGTCTCGGCATAGTGATACCATGCTCGACTTAAAGGTTCGAAACGAGGTTATGAAGCTTTTGGTTGAATTCTTCGGCCTGCTCCCACATGATAAAATGGCCGCAGGTGTCGAGTTCCCAATAGGTCATATCGGCGAAGAAACGGCTCATCTGTTGTTCGTTGTCGGGTTCAAGGCCACTATTTTTAGTACACACTACAAGAGCCGGAACACGGACCTGATGGTCGCTCCAGAGGTCCCAATAAGTGTGTTCGATAAGGTGCGACATGGTGCTACAGGCCACATAACCAAGGGTGTTGGGCATGGTGGAAAGTGCGTATTGAGCAATCTCCTGCGGGGTGTCGGGTCCAGAAAGGGAATGAACGAAGTTGATGATGTTTTGCCGCGCATCGCCTCCGCAAAAACTTTGGGCGAAGCCTTGGACGGCCTGTTCGTAACGAGGCAGTGCGACGGGGTCGTGCGGATAGAGGCAGTAGACGCCATCAACATCACAGATTCCAGTGACGCAGATATTGTCGCGATGTTCCACACAAAGGCACACGGGAGTACCCAGGCTGTGACCCACTAATAGGGTTTTCGTGACCTTTTCGGCCTTCAGGACGGACTCGACGGCATGGGCGAAATAGTCGAGGGTGTATTCGGCATGGGGCTTGTCGCTCAAGCCAAAACCTGGCAAATCGACAAAGATGAGACGTATATTGTCGTGGCAGAAAGCCTCATATTGATGTTCCCAAACGTTCATATCACAACCAAATCCGTGGATGAATATTATGGTTTTGTCGCCACGGCCAAAGGCCTTGTAGTGAACTCGGCAACCCTCTACATTGATGTATCGCGAGGAGAGGTCAGCGAGTGTGGCGGGAGGGGTGCTGTGGCAACCCGTGAAGAGGATTGCGAAGAGGAGAAGTGTGAAGACTTTGGTAGCGATGTGTTTCATTTTGATATTGCGTTTATAACAAGAGAAGAGGGCGGAACCGAAGTTTCGCCCTCTCTTCTTTGCCAAAGGGCAGAGTGTTATTTTTTAAGGAATTTGAAGTCGGTGCCAAGATACTGGGCCTGGTCGCCAAGCATTTCTTCGATGCGCATAAGCTGGTTGTATTTGCAGATGCGGTCGGTGCGGCTGGCACTGCCAGTTTTGATAAGGCCCGTGTTGAGGGCTACAACGAGGTCGGCGATGGTGGTATCCTCGGTTTCGCCCGAGCGATGGGAGATGATGGCGGTGTAGTTGTTGCGAGTGGCAAGATTTACAGCGTCGATGGTCTCGCTAAGAGTGCCGATCTGGTTGAGTTTGATAAGGATGGAGTTGGCCACATTTTTGTCCAGACCCATCTGCAAACGCTCAACATTGGTGACAAACAAATCGTCGCCCACAAGCTGGCAGCGGTCGCTGAGGGTGTCGGTCATGAGTTTCCAGCCCTCCCAGTCGTCTTCGGCCATGCCGTCTTCGATGCTGATGACGGGATACTGGTCAACCCAGCGTTTCCAAAAATCAACCATCTCGGAGGCATTGTATTTCTCGCCAGAAGACCAACGCATAGTGTAGAGGCCAGTCTCAGGGTCGTAGTATTCGGATGCAGCTGCATCGAGACCGATGAAGATGTCTTCACCAGGACGATAGCCTGCTTTTTCGATAGCTTCGCAGACCACTTGGATGGCCTCGTCGTTGGAGCCCAGATTGGGGGCAAAACCGCCTTCATCGCCCACATTGGTGGACATGTTGCGGCTCTTCAATACGCTGCGGAGATTGTGGAACACCTCTGCACCCATGCGGAGAGCTTCGGCAAAGGTGGGGGCTCCAACGGGCATAATCATGAATTCCTGAAAGTCGATGCTGTTATCGGCATGAGAACCGCCATTGAGGATGTTCATCATGGGGATGGGGAGCATGTAGGCTCCGCAACCGCCGAGATAGCGATAGAGCTGTTGGCCTGTCTCCTGAGCGGCAGCTTTGGCGGCAGCCAAGGATACTCCGAGGATGGCATTGGCACCAAGACGGCCCTTGTTGGGGGTGCCGTCGAGTTCGATCATCTTCTGGTCGAGGGCACGCTGTTCTTCAACGTACATGCCGCGAAGTTCTTCGTTGAGGACATTATTGACATTATTGACGGCCTGCAAGACGCCTTTGCCCATAAAAACGGACTTGTCGCCATCACGGAGTTCGCAGGCTTCGTGGATGCCAGTGGATGCGCCTGAAGGAACGGAAGCACGGCCTACGGCACCTTGTTCAGTATAAACTTCGACTTCAACAGTGGGATTGCCGCGCGAGTCGAGAATTTGGCGGCCCCTGATACCTATTATTTGTGACATATTTGAAATTTTTTAAAGTGAAAAAGGAATGTCGAGACGATGAACATCCCGCATTCCTTTTTTCTGTTTATAGACCTTTTTGTGTTGACTATTCAGCCTTAGGAGCTTCCTCGACAGGAGCCTCAGCAACGGGAGCCTCAGCAGTTTCGGCTTTCTTGCTACGGCCACGACGGGTCTTCTTAGCCTCCTTGGCAGCAGTGTCTTTCAACATGTTCTCGTTATAGTCAACAAGTTCGATGATAGCCATTACGGAGTTGTCACCTTGACGGATGCCGGTCTTCAGAATGCGGGTGTAACCACCATTGCGGGTAGCGACCTTCTGGGAAACTTCGCGGAAAAGTTCGTTGACGGCCTCTTTGCTGTGGAGGTAGCTGAAGACAACGCGGCGGTTGTTGGTGGTGTCTTCTTTCGAGCGGGTAATGATAGGCTCGACATATACTCTAAGTGCTTTAGCTTTGGCCAACGTGGTCTCGATTCTCTTGTGCATGATGAGAGAAGTGGCCATGTTGGAGAGCATAGCAACGCGATGTGCGTGGGTTCTTGACAGATGATTTACTTTACAACCGTGTCTCATTTCTTATTATTCTTTATCTAATTTATACTTTGAAATATTCATACCGAACTCGAGATTCTTGGAAGCCACCAAATTCTCCAACTCAGTAAGTGATTTTTTGCCGAAATTGCGGAACTTCAACAAATCGGCTTTATTGAAGGATACCAAATCACCGAGAGTGTCAACCTCAGCAGCTTTAAGGCAATTGATAGCACGGACGGAGAGGTCCATGTCAATCAGCTTGGTCTTGAGCAGCTGACGGATGTGCAGCGTGCTCTCATCAAACTCTTCCTGAGCGGGCTTGATTTCAGCCTCGAGGGTGATACGCTCATCGCTGAAGAGCATGAAGTGCTGGATAAGGATGGTGGCAGCCTCTTTTAAAGCCTCTTTCGGATGAATGGAGCCGTCGGTCTGAATGTCAAACGTCAGTTTCTCATAGTCCGTACGCTGTTCAACACGATAGTCGCTAACTTCGTATTTGACATTTTTAATAGGCGTATGGATAGAGTCAACAGCGATAACACCGATGGCGTCACCCGGCTTTTTGTTTTCGTCGGCGGGCACATAGCCACGGCCCTTCTCAATGGTGAGTTCGATTTTGAGCTCAGTGGTGGCCTCCATGTGGCAAATTTCAAGTTCGGGATTGAGGACTTGGAAACCATTAAGGAAATTGTTCAAGTCACCGGCCTTGAAAATTGTTTGGCCAACCAGAGAGAACGAAAGCTTCTCGTTCTCAAACTCCTCAATCTGACGACGGAAACGAATCTGCTTCAGTTTGAGGATAATGTCGGTCATGTCTTCCACAACGCCAGGAAGCGAAGAGAATTCATGGTCAACACCTTCAATGCGAACTGATGTGATAGCGAATCCTTCGAGAGAAGAAAGAAGGACACGACGCAGGGCATTGCCGATAGTGATGCCATAACCAGGTTCCAACGGACGGAATTCAAACACGCCGCGGAAGTCATCAGCTTCGAGCATTACCACTTTGTCGGGTTTCTGGAAAGATAATATTGCCATTTGTATTCCTTTCTTTATTGTTGTTGATAGGTTGATATGTTGAGATGTTGATTGTTGTGGGGTGATTTATTGTATTACCATTTTTCAATAGAACAAATCAACAATACAACAAATCAACAATTAAGAACTACTACTTGGAGTAGAGTTCAACGATGAGCTGTTCGTTGATGGTCTCAGGAATGTCGGCACGCTCAGGATAGCTGGCGAATTTGCCGGACATGGTAGCACCATCCCACTCAAGCCAAGCATAATTGTTGGCACGGGAAGCAAGGCTATCAGTGATGACCTCTAACGACTTGGAACGCTCGCGGACGGAGATAACATCGCCCACACGGAGTTGATAGGAAGGAACATTGACAACATTGCCGTTGACGGAGATGTGGCGGTGAGACACCAGCTGACGGGCCTGAGCACGGCTGCGGGCGATACCGAGACGGTAAACGACATTGTCAAGACGGGCCTCGATGAGCTTCATAAGTTCCTCACCCGTGACGCCACCACGACGGGAAGCTTCAGCATAGAGTTTGCGGAACTGGCGCTCGAGGATACCGTAAGTGTATTTGGCTTTCTGCTTCTCCTGAAGCTGAATACCATATTCCGAGGTTTTGCCACGACGCTTGTTCTGGCCGTGCATACCTGGAGCGTAAGGTTTCTTTTCGTAGTTCTTGTCGGGACCGTAGATGGGTTCGTGGAACTTTCTTGCGATTTTGGTTTTTGGACCTGTATATCTTGCCATTTTTTACTGTTTTGATGTTGATGATTAATTACACGCGACGGCGTTTTGGGGGACGGCAACCATTATGAGGCAGCGGGGTAATGTCGGTGATTTCCATGACTTCGATACCACAGCCATTGATTGCACGGATTGCAGATTCACGTCCTTGACCAGGTCCCTTAACAAAGACCTTGACTTTTCTTAGGCCCAAATCATAAGCAACTTTACCGCAATCTTCCGCAGCCATCTGAGCAGCATACGGAGTGTTTTTCTTCGATCCGCGGAAGCCCATTTTTCCAGCAGACGACCAAGAAATCACTTGACCGGCATTATTAGTCAACGAAATAATAACGTTGTTGAAAGAAGCAAAGATACATGCTCTTCCTTGAGGTTCAACTTTAACGACACGTTTTTTTGTCGGTTTTGAAGTTTTTGCCATAATTTTTTTTAACTTGCTTGATTTTACTTTTGTTTACCAACCACTCCATAATTCAAATATAATCCGTAGTTGGCCGCTACACAATTACATTTTACTTGGTAGCTTTCTTCTTGTTAGCGATTGTTTTCTTCTTACCCTTACGAGTACGGGCGTTGTTCTTAGTACTCTGACCACGGAGGGGAAGACCGAGACGATGACGGATGCCGCGATAGCAACCAATATCCATCAGTCGTTTGATGTTCATCTGGACTTCAGAACGAAGAGCACCTTCGACCTTGTACTCATCATTGATGATGGTACGCAGAGTGTTCTGCTCATCGTCGGTCCAATCCTGAACCTTTTTGTTTTCGTCGATACCAGCTTTAGCCAGAATCTCGGATGCGAGGCTTCTTCCAATTCCCTAGATATAGGTTAGACCTATAACACCTCTCTTGTTTTTGGGTAAGTCAATACCTGCAATTCTTGCCATAAATAATTTTTATTCTTTTTGTTAGTTAATCATCCTTGTCTTTGTTTGAACTTCGGATTCTTCTTGTTGATTACATAAACGACCCCATGGCGACGAACCACTTTGCACTCAGGGGATCTTTTTTTTACAGAAACTCTTACTTTCATTTTTTATTATGTTTATCTGTTATTTCTTTTCAACAATCTGTTAACAACTTCTGTTGACCTATTTGTGCCGATAAGTGATACGGCCTTTGGTAAGGTCGTATGGAGACATTTCAATCTGCACTTTGTCACCAGGTAAAATTTTGATGTAGTGCATGCGCATCTTGCCCGAAATATGAGCAATAATCTGATGACCGTTTTCCAATTCAACGCGAAACATTGCATTGCCCAATGATTCGACTACTGTACCGTCTAACTGTATGGATGATTGTTTTGCCATTAACTTATCGTATTTTATTAGTTATTTTCAATGAAATCAAAGGTAGAAAGAATATCAGGACCATTCTGACCAATAGCCACAGTATGTTCAAAGTGTGCTGCAGGTTTGCCATCCTTTGTACGGCATGTCCACCCATCCTCTTGCGAGAACTTCACATTCTTCGAACCCATGCAAATCATCGGTTCCACGGCAATGACCATACCTTCTTTAAGTAAAGGACCAGTGCCAGGGGTACCATAATTAGGGACATTAGGACTCTCATGCATTTTGAATCCGACACCATGCCCACAGAGTTCGCGAACAACAGAAAAACCGTTCTTTTCGCAATGCTGCTGTACTGCATGGCCAATATCACCAATACGGTTACCAGCTTTACACTTATCAAGACCTATGTATAATGCCTCTTTGGTAACCTTCAAAAGACGCTGCATTTCCGAAGAAACTTCGCCACAAGTGAAGGTATATGCGGAATCACCTACATATCCGTTGAATTCAATGACACAATCCAACGAAACATTATCACCTTCATTAATGAAAACATCATTGCTGGGGATGCCATGAACAACAACATCATTGACCGAGATACAGAACGCGGCGGGAAAACCTTCATAGCCTTTGCACAAAGGAATACCACCATTGTCACGGATAAACTGTTCGCCAATCTTATCAAGAAAAGCCGTCGTTACACCAGGACGAATATGACGACCCACCTCGGCGAGAGCTTTCCCGACGAGGCGAGCACTATCACGAATAAGTTCTATTTCTTCTTTGGTCTTGAGAAGTATCATTATTCAATTTAGTTTTTATGCCTGAATAGACATGGAAGTACGACCCTTGATACGACCAGTCTTGGTAAGACCATCGTAGTGACGCATGAGCAAGTGGCTTTCAATCTGCTGCAGAGTGTCGAGGATAACACCAACAAGAATCAACAGAGAGGTACCACCATAGAACTGGGCGAACTGGGTGTTGACACCAAACAGACGGATAATGGCCGGAAGGATAGCCACGATGGCCAAGAAGATGGAACCCGGAAGAGTAATCTTGGAAAGAATGTTTTCAAGATACTCAGCGGTCTTCTTGCCAGGTTTCACACCAGGGATAAAGCCACCATTTTTCTTCATATCGTCAGCCATCTGATTGGGGTTAATGGCAATAGCGGTATAGAAATAAGTGAACAGGACCACGAGGATGAAAAAGACGAAGTTGTACCAAAATCCGTTGAAATCGGTGAAAGCCATCCAGAACTTAGAACCAGAATCGCCTTTGAAACCCATAAAGGTGATAGGGATGAACATGATAGCCTGGGCGAAAATGATAGGCATAACACCAGCCGCATTAACCTTGATAGGAATGTACTGACGAACACCACCATACTGCTTGTTGCCCACAATGCGCTTAGCATACTGAACAGGGATACGACGAGTACCCTGAACGAGCAGGATGACAAGCAAGATAACTGCCAGCAGAACCACAATTTCGATAAGGAACATCACTAATCCTCCACCTGCATCGGTAAGACGGGAGGCGACTTCACCGACGAGGGCGAAAGGCAGACGGGCAATAATACCTATCATAATCAGCAAGGAGATACCATTACCAACACCTTTTTCAGTGATTCGTTCACCAAGCCACATTACAAACAGAGTACCTGCAATCAAAATAACGATGCTGGATACCCAGAAGAAAGGCGAAGGTGCGGAACCATCAAAAGGATAGATAGCAGTGGTAGACTTCAACTGATACATCATGTTGGTAATGTAAGCAGGAGCCTGGAAACCAGTGATGATAACGGTGAGAAGACGGGTAATCTGATTCATCTTTCTACGGCCGTTCTCTCCGTCGCGCTGCATCTTCTGGAAATAAGGGATTACCATGACAAACAACTGGATCACGATGGAAGCAGTAATGTAAGGCATGATACCCAAAGCGAAAATGGAGGCATTGGAGAATGCACCACCAGAGAACATGTTCAACAGACCCATCAGACCATCAGAACCCTGATTCTGCAGTTGCTGCAGCTGCGTAGGATCAACACCGGGCAGGGCGACATAACAACCAATGCGGTAGATAAGCACCAACCCGAGGGTGTAGAGGATTCTTTTCCGCAGGTCTTCGATCGACCAGATGTTTTTGAGTGTCTGTATAAATCTCTTCATTATAGTTTTGTTTTTAAGTTGATGGAGTTGATGAAGTCAAAAAGTTGATGAGGTTAAGAAATTCTACTGCATGAACTGCCAAACTTCATCAACTTCATAAACTCTTATTCAATAACAGTAGCTACGCCACCCTGAGCCTCGATAGCTTGTTTGGCAGATGCCGAGAAAGCATGAGCGGTGACATTGATAGCCTTGTTGAGCTCGCCACGACCAAGAATCTTGATGCGGTCTTTGCCAGAGATGAGACCATTCTGCTTGAAGACCTCGACATTGAAGTCGGTGATATTCTTGGTTTCTGCGAGTGTGTTGAGCATGTCGATATTGATGCCAACATATTCAACACGGTTGATGTTCTTGAAGCCGAATTTGGGCAAACGGCGATAGATGGGCATCTGACCACCTTCAAAACCGATTTTCTGGTGATAACCCGAACGAGCCTTAGCACCCTTATTACCACGGGTAGCAGTACCGCCCTTGCCAGAACCAGCACCACGGCCGATACGTTTAGAATGCTTGATGGAACCTTCTGCGGGTTTGAGATTATTTAAACTCATAATTATTTCTCTTTTTAAACTCCGGGAGAGCATCCCGAAAGATGTGTCCAACTAATTAAATTTCCTCAACAGTGATTAAATGTTTCACCTTGTTGATCATACCCATGATTTGGGGGGTAGCGACGACCCTACGCTCATGGTTGATTCTCTTAAGACCGAGAGCAGCCATTGTTCTTTTTTGGTCAATGGGACGGCCGATGATACTTCTAACCTGTTTGATTTTTAAAGTCTTTTCTGCCATGATTGTTACCTCCTATGATTAACCGTTAAACACTTTATCGAGGGTGATACCGCGAAGTTCAGCGACCATGCAGGGGTCTTTCATCTGAAGCAGGGCATTGATAGTAGCCTTGACCACACTGTGAGGGTTTGAGGAGCCCTTGCACTTGGCCAACACGTCCTTCACACCAACACTCTCCAACACGGCACGCATAGCACCGCCGGCGATAACACCAGTACCAGGAGCTGCAGGTTTCAGGAAGACGCGAGCGCCGCTATACTTACCACATTGCTCGTGAGGGATAGTGCCTTTCAGCACGGGAACCTTGATGAGGTTTTTCTTTGCATCGTCGACACCCTTCTGGATGGCGGCCTGCACTTCCTTGGCTTTACCAAGGCCGTAACCTACGACGCCGTTCTCATTTCCAATAACTACAATGGCAGCAAAGGTGAAAGTTCTACCACCCTTGGTAACCTT
>JAZUFY010000066.1:0-17215 GCA_045640925.1 Bacteroidales bacterium | reverse complement strand
AGTTCGCCGTGGAGGCGTTTTTTGACAAGGTCGCTGAGGCGGTCGCGCAAAGGTTCGAGCCCTATCTGCTGCAACACCTCGTCGCAGAAAGCGTAGAGCAACAACGTGCGAGCCGTGCGTTCGCTGATGCCACGGGAACGGATATAGAAGAGCGCCTGTTCGTCGAGCTGGCCGATGGTGCTGCCGTGCGAGCATTTCACATCGTCGTTATAGATTTCGAGGAAAGGCTTGGTTTGCACAAAAGCCTTGTCGGTGAGCAGGATATTTTTGTTCGACTGATACGCCTCGGTCTTCGTGGCACCATCGCGCACAAGCACATGGCCATTGAAAGTGCCGCGAGCTGTGTCGTCGAGGATGCCCTTGTAGAGCTCGCGACTCTGACAGTTGGGGAAAGCATGGTCGACAAAGATATAATTGTCCACCTGTTGTTCCTGGTCGTTGAGGTAGAGGCCGTGGGCCTGCACATCGCAATGTTCGCCCATCATTCGCACCTCGGTATGGTTGCGGATGTGCCCACCATTGAGGGTGATTGAAACCGAACGGAACGAAGCGTCTTGCGCCATAGTGACGAAAGCATGATTCAGCAGCCCCGTCTGATTGTTGAGGTTCTGCATCTTGTAATACTCCACATAGGAATTCTCGCCCACATTGATTTCGGTAAGATTGTTGGCAAACGAAGTGGAATTGTCGTAAGAATCGTCGCAATGGATGAGGGTCACATGGCTGCCGCGTCCCACAACCACAAGGTTGCGCACCTGCAAGAAAAGTCCGTGACCAGCATTGACCACCGACTGAATCTGGATGGGCTTCTTCACGCTGACCCCGTCGGGGACATAGACAAAGAGTCCGTCGGTGTAGTTCTCGCTGTTGAACTTTTGGTAGGGATTTTCACGAAGGATGCTCTTGCCGAGATATTGACGGACAAAATCGGCCTTCCCCTCGCACACATTCCTCAAACCGCCCATAACCACACCCTCATCGGTAACTGTCATCGGATGATAGCAATACCCATTCTCGACCACCATGCGGTCGGCCTCGAGGTCGGGTATGTTGCAATGGTAGCCCACCGTCTGGCGTTCGCCCGAGACAGGCTGACACAACTCATCAGTAAGCAAAGCCGAAAAGTCGACAAAACGCCACACCTCGTCTTTTCTCAACTGAAATTGAATATCTTTGAATTGCTGAACTATTTTTTCCATCTCCTTATGCTTTTCACTTGGCACTTTCCAACTCCTCCTTAATCCACTCGTAGCCTTTGGATTCCAACTCAAGAGCCAGTTCCTTGGGGCCGGTCTTCACAATGCGTCCTTCGTAGAGGACATGGACGAAATCGGGCACAATGTAGTCAAGCAGACGCTGATAGTGGGTGATGACCACCGTGGCATTATCGGGGCGGCGCAACTTGTTCACACCCGTGGCCACAATACGCAAGGCATCGATGTCGAGGCCCGAATCGGTCTCGTCCAAGATAGCCAAAGTGGGGTCAAGCATAGCCATTTGGAAGATTTCGTTCTTCTTCTTCTCGCCACCGCTAAAGCCTTCATTGACCGAGCGATTGGCCAGCTTCGTGGTCATCTCGACAACCTTTTTCTTTTCCTCCATCATCTTCATGAACTCGGCACCCGACAAAGGGTCAAGGCCGCGGTATTTGCGTTGTTCGTTCACCGCAGTACGCATGAAATTGGTGATGCTCACACCAGGAATCTCCACAGGATATTGAAACCCGAGGAAGATGCCTTCGGCGGCACGCACATCGACAGGCATATCCAAAATGTTCTTACCCTTAAAAATCACCTCGCCTTCGGTGACGGTATATTTGCTGTTGCCCGCAATAACGCCTGCAAGGGTACTTTTCCCGTTGCCGTTGGGGCCCATGATGGAATGGACTTCGCCACGGTTGATTTCCAAATTAATTCCTTTCAGAATCTCCTTGTCGCCAATAGAAGCATGCAAATTGCGGATAGATAATAAACTCATATTATATATAAATATTTGATTTTTTTAAGATTATAAAAAGTCTCGTAAACAAAACAATTTACAAATATACAAAAAAATAATGATACCGACAACAACACAAACGCAAAAAACCATTCACCTCCCCCTCCCAAACCAATTCCCAAACCTCCAAAGCACCGAAATTCAGGCACAAAGAAACAAATTTCAAACTTCAAAAATATTTTATTTCGGCAATTGGAAAAAAATGTGTAATTTTGCAGAAAGGAGAAATCCTTCAAAACGCATCTTTCAAACATAGTAAAGCACACATACAGAGAATCATGGAATCTCAAATCATCACGTTGACCACCGATTGGGGTTACCGCGACTTTTTTGTGGGGAAAGTCAAGGGCAAGCTTCTCACATACATCCCTGGTGTCCAAATAATCGACATCACCCACGGCATCGACCCCTACAAACTCTCCTCAGCCATTTTCGTGGTCAAGCAGGCTTGTATGGAATACCCCCAAGGCACCATACACATCATCGACGTCAAATCATCGCAATCCAAAGACAACCCCTTCATCGTCGCCAAACGCAACGGCCAATACTACATCTGCACCGACAACGGACTTCCCTATGCCATCTTTGGCGACAGCGTCGAAGACATCGTGGTCATAGACAACATCCCCCAAGAATCCTCCTTCTACACCTTCGCCGCCCTCGACCTCTTCTGCAAAGTGGCCGCCATGATTGCCCACGGAGCCCAGCTGAGCGACTTGGGCTTCACCCCCGAAAAACTCTGCACCATCACCCCCTACAACAACACCCACAACGGCAACGAACTCACAACCTACATCGCCTACATCGACTCCTACGGCAACGCCGACCTCAACATCACTTATGAAGATTTCGAACGCGAGCGCAAAAACCGCCCCTTCGAAGTCTGGGTGCACGAAATGCGCATCAAAAACATAAGCCACAGCTACATCGACGTGAACGAAAGCGGCAACCACCGCACCGCCCTCCTGCTCACGGTATCCTCCACAGGGATGCTCCAACTGGCTTTAAGAGAAGGCTCCGCCGAGCAACTCCTCGGCATCAGAGAAAGGGAAAGTATCCAGATCAAATTCCTATAGCAACAGCGTCAAAAAGCCCGCATCAGTTGCCATATTCGAGCAACAAAGCCTGAATCTCGGGCGACTCATAACCACGCGAAGCCAGAAAAGTATTCAATTTAGCCTTGCGCTTGCTCAAATCCTCACCTTCATCGTAAGTGACCCATTTCATTTCGGCCACCGAACGCATAATGTTGCGATACTCCTCATCCGAAATCTCGTTCAACGCCTCGGTGATAAACTTCGGAGGGATCTGCTTCGAGCGGAGTTGGTACACCACCTTCAAGCGGCCCCATTTCTGATGACGGAGCTTGCTGGAGCAATAGGCCTTGGCAAAACGGCGCTCGTCAATAAAGCCCTGATCAATAAGGCGGGCAACAATCTTGGTCGACACATCGACCGACGCACCCCAGTCGCAAAGCTTTTTGCGCACAGAAGTCTTGCATTGTTCTTCATTAGCACAATAACGTTCTGCCCTGACTAACAGCGACATCTCTTCTTCTGTCAAATTTGTATTCATGCTGCAAAAATACACAAAAAATAAGTACGCAATTATTTTTAACGCAACAAGTTTTCAACAATTTGTTAATAATTGTCCCCTCACCCATCTCCTCATTCAAAAACATCACGTACGAAAAACACGAACAAAACCAATATCAATACATCCGAGAAGATTCAAGATAAATATCATCTACAAGATGTAATTTTTCTTTGGCTCGCGTCATTGACGTGTAAACCCACTGATAACTGCTCTTGGTTGGGTTAAACATAATGTTACGAGGCATATTGAGGAAGACTTCTGTCCATTCTCCACCCTGCGATTTGTGACAAGTAATAGCATAGCCGAATGTACAACGAAGGGCATTTAAAAATGGGTCATTACGCATCATCTGCTCAAACAAAGGATGATTATGGCCAACACCATTGTAGGACATTCGAAGAATAAAATCCACAAAAAGTTCCTTCTGCTGTTCGCTGTCAAGATTTTGACGTCCCCCATATAAAACATCTTCCAATAGCAAAGTATCCTGTGACTGGGAGCCATGTAAAGGTCGGATACGAACTTTCCGAAATTGAAGACCTGCACGGACTGTAGTACAATTACTGACAGATTCAACTACCACAAAATCGCCATTTACAAGCCCACAAGAGGCATTGTTTTGGGTGACAAGGAGCAGATCTCCCATTTGTACCGTACCTTTGAAGCCCAACCTACAACGTATTTCAACAGCAAGTTGATAACACTTTGCATTGGCACGAGTAATAAAAGTGGCGTAATCAAAACCATACTTATTGACAACCTCGATATAGTGCCGAACCAGGTCTTCATCATTGGGATGCAGTTGGATATTGGCATTACTATAAATAGGCAGATGTCCCCAATAACGACCGCGATAGTAATCATCTGTTTCCGGAGCAGAAGTATACAATTGCCTAAGACGCTGAGCTGCAGAAACAATGGTATTACCATCTCCTTGACGGATTATTTCTGTAAGAGAGGCTTCTTGCACCCCGCAACCAAATGTCTGACGGATATATTCGGGCGAGAGTGCTGGCGATTTGGTCTGGCCAACAGGAGGAAGCTGACACGGATCGCCCACAAATATAAACTTAGCCTCAGGGTCGCCATCATATTCTATTAATTCCTTGAGAAGTCGCCCTGAACCGAAGGCAGCCTGAGTAATATTACGACTCTCAATATCAGATATCATTGAGGCCTCATCAATGATATAGACTTGTTTTTTGTCTGTCGATTCTGCCCTGCATGGAGCAAAAACAAGGTATAGTTGGCCATCTACTGTTTGTTTCTGCTTTATCTGACTAATATCTTGATTGAACCCTTCATAACGATAAATCATGGAATGAATCGTTTGAGCCACCGCGGAACCAATAACACCATTAAGCACCGCTGCTGCACGACCTGTTGAGGCCAAAATATGGTAGCCTCGTTCTTTTGATTGAAGTCGTTCTACCAAGAAACGCATCATGGTTGTCTTTCCGGTTCCCGCATAACCCTTTAGCACGAATACCTTGTCAGCACTATCCAAAAAAGCCAGAATCTTATCCAACACGCGTTGCTGACTGATTGTAAGTGTAATCTGCTTGGAATCATTCATACCTACGGAATTTAACAAATCGGAAAGTGGATATCTTTTGTCCATCCCGTTCTTCAACGATACGACATGTCGTAGACGCAACACAACAGATGCCCTGATTCCGTAGCCGTTTGACCAAAGCGTATGTGAAATTCATTTCACCCATGATGTGAACAGTAATGTCTGACACTTCTCCTATACCCTGTATTTTTTGAACATATTCCTCTGCCAAATCAGAAATACTAGATTCATTAGCCGAAGGAGGAATGTCAGGAAATGGGACATCAACGATCTTTCCGAAAAGCTCAGCAGCCTCAACCTGTAAGGCAGACCATTTGTCCGAAAAATGATTGGACAGATTTACAAACAATTGACTTTTCTCCATCACTTCTCTATTATTTATAACGACAAAACATTTTCAATAGTTAATAAACATTTTTTGATTTTTTCATGTAATTTCTGCGGAGACAATGGACAATCCCTCATACCCGCATGATTTATATCATTTCTCACAGTTTGTGATAAGATATAGAATGCTTGCGAAAGACTCTTATCAGTTAGTAATGGATCCTCTATCAGATTTAAAAACAAATCCCTATTTTCACTACATACTTCCCTTTTTCCCCATCCATCTTTCCCATCCTCAGGAATTCCATTATATACAACAGTGAATGCATTATTTACTAATTCACGTTTCTTATTTTTTACTGAATAACAAAGGTCTATATCGTATTTCTCACAGAAAAAAGAAACAACAAATTCCTCCAAAATCGTGGCAGCTTGTTGATCCAAACCATGTTCAAAGCACCATCTGGCTGCTCGATAGCCATTACGAACATCATTTTCAGGGAAGTCCTCCATTTGAGTCTTTATTTTATCAAACAAAGGATTTAACGGAGCTATAATTGTGGTCGACAGCTTTTCTGCAGCTGATTTCATTTCAGAAAAAGTTCTTGATTCTGTAATACCAACACCTCGACAATACCTCCGTTGTTCTATTACTTCATTGAGTTTCCCAAGAAAAATATTCAACCACTTGGCTTCCTCATTACTTCCCTTGGATTCTCTCAAAATAGGACGCAACTCATTCTGTGCCAAGTCTAATAATACTTTGGCATCCCCACTAACTAAGAATTGGCCCACACCATAAGTCCAATCTTGCATCACTGACAATGGTAGAAAATCCATTATTGGTTTTTCTACACCCAAATCCTCATAGTTCCCATACGTTATACTTTTTACTGAAGCATTCTTTAAAAACTTAGCATAATTGCCAAAAACAACCATTAGCATAGGCAGATACCGAAAGCCATGGGTAATATCCAAATAAAGTTGATCTTCTTCTTGAACGCATTCAAACAATTTAATGAATATATCCATCACTTCTGATTCATCATTTCCATTAGGCACTCCCACATCATAAAATTTGAAAGGCAGCTTCATTTGTAACAAACGCGAATTCAAGCCAACCTGTTGTTTTGTCTGTTTCGTAAAAAGGTTAATTCCATTGTCAACCCAATTTGACTTTCGAGCACCTTCTGTAAGCATAATATAGGCTGCATCTCCAGATGCCCAATCCTCCTCCTTCAGCAAATACTTTAATGTCGCTTCTTGAATAAATGTAACTGTTTCTGATTTAAAATCATTCCGATAATAAACACACTCTTTATATGTCCCGCCACCCAAAAATGAGATAAAAACCTTACGTGCCATAATTTTTTGTTTAATAATCTGTTTTCGAATTAGTACAATGTATAATTATATTACTTATTTCATCAAAAATTTCACCGTCTTCATAATACTTCTCATTGACTATATATACAACTTTTAGGTACTCAAATCTTTCTTCTTGATCGGGAACAACCCAATACTAAATGCCACTTTTATTGAAATATCCCGTCGACATCAATATACCATAAAAGACATTAGAACCGAAACTCTTCAAACGAAATATCCCACACATCAATTCATCAAGGACATCCACGATTTCTTTCATTTTCTTATGTATTAATGATGTTCAATTCGTTGTTTAATAGTTTAAATAGTTCCTGCTCTTTATTGGGTCCGTATTGCTGGTCTTTTAAAGAGAAGTAGATGATTTGAGACTCGCGACATTTTTCTATCTCCTTGAAATTCATTGGTTCTTCCGTAATAAACAATGCCTTACTTCCCGTTCCGCCATAATTTTTTACTGCATTTCGAAATTTGTCTATATCTGTAGAAGTATTGATCTTGGTCTTACATTCCACAAACAAGATCTTACTTCCCGCATTAACAATGATATCTATCTCATTCTTCGGAAAACGTGTATCCGACGGTTTTGACTTGGGCGGGAAAATGCAATTCAACATAATGTCATGGGCATGATGCCAATGTGAAATCATATTGGCAATACGATATTCAAACCAACCTGACGAAAAAGCCAAGTCCACACAATGGGGAGAGGCAATTGTTTCCTCACGCAGTCCCCGTTTTGCTTGCACCAATCCTATTCGAACAAAATCTCCTTTCACCCATTCAACATAAGCTCCATTTTCAAGTTCAAATCGTCCAAAATCGTCCTGAGCCAATTGGTTACTCCAAGGCTTTTTTAATACGGACAGTAATTGATTAAACTGAGCATACTGATATCTTCTCATCTTCTCAATTATGTTCACAGCATCTGTGTCTTGCTGAGTATAATCAGATAATCTTCGGAAATGTTTCAACGGATTTCCATAGAGACGAAAAAGAACATCCATATCAAAAGGAAAATCTTTCTGAGTCTGCATGGTGCTATAATTCCATAATACATTATTTTGATCCATGTAAAACACCATAGCATTGGGACGTCGGTCAAAAACCTTGCCAAACAAATATGTCCATGGTTTTGTACCGCTGGAAATATTCACGGTAACTTCTTCGTCTTTATATTTTTCAGCCATTTCTTCTGCCCGATTAAGGATTGCAATGGCATCAGTAGCATCCAACTCCGGATACTCATCCTCAAGTATTCTGACTTCATTACGAAGGGCCGTCAGAGATGTCAGAGACTCTTTTGAATAAACATAAACAACTTTGTCTGGTTTTGTGGCAACTATACCATGATATACTGGCGCAGGTTGCCCCCCTACCAATGTAATATGTACTTTCATGTCAGTTACTTTCTTTCATTATTATCCATTTTTCGTTCTTGATTGCTCCTTTTCTGACCAAAACGCCTTCCTTTTTCAGCGTTTCCAAGCAGCGTTTTACTGTGGATTCCGAATCAAAAGACACGTTTCTACGCCTACGTTCTAATTCCAAAATGATTTCGGCATCGGCTCGCCTATTGTTCGAGCCAATTCGGATATATGTGCCTCGTTCCTTACCTTCGTTTTTTAGATAGTATGAGGGCTGACTTCCCCTATACACTTTTACTCGAACTACAGCTTTTTCCTTTATTCTAAAAAGTGATATCTCGGGTAGTATGGCGGGGTAGCATCTGTCATAAATAAGATTCGACACATGCTCTTCCATTTGAGGATACTCATTGTCATCAATACCTACAACATCTCGGCTCTTGTCATCAATACCGATATAGATTTCTCCTCCTGCATCATTGGCAAAAGCCACCACAGTTTTTGCCAAATCAGCATTAATGGGCAACGTCGATCTGAATTCCAGTCTCCGTCCTTCGGGTTGTGATAATAAATCTGTTATTGTCATTTACTTTTCCTCAATTCCTCAAACCATTGTGCCGCAGTCTCCTCACTAGTCCATGATGCGATATCTCTCCAAAGTTTGGATTTAATATCCTGCCAAAGTTTGGATTCTTTTCGATCGGGATTCCGATATAGCCTTTCAACGACATTCCTCAACACCGATAATTGTTCTTGTGGCAAAGTAGTACATGAAGACGACTTTAACCACGAATTGACTTTCTGCTGACACACTTTAAAATCCCTAACCATATATTCCCCTGCCTTCGGGCTATCTTCTTTAAACCTAATATTCAATAATTTGTCCAATCCTCCTTCCAATTTTTTCGTTTCTTCTTCTCTTTTTATTCGTTCTCTTTCAATTTTTATTCTTTCTGCTTCATTCTTAATATCCCGAGATTTAATTGCAGCTTCTAATTCTTTTAACAACGGAATATGTGCAAAAGCCTTGGGGTCAAGTTCTGATGCTTTCTTTGCTTCGAAATAGGCTCTATCTAATTCTCCCGACAACATCAAACGATTTGTTTCTTCTATCGCTCGGTCATATTCTTTTTTTCTTGCTACTTCTTTTTCTTTTTGGGCTTGTAGGGCTGCCACACGTTCCTTCTCTGATATGATTGCTTCGCGAACTTGTTCCTCTTTTATTTTCGTCTCTTTCAAATTGTCTTCAACCCAAGCATCATACTCCATATCTTTCAAAACACTAATTTTTACAAAACCCATTAAGTCAAAACGATTATTCCAAACAGCAATTTTTCTCGATTTAGGTTTTGCCGATCCGTCCTTTTTCCTATTCAATTGTCCCGATGCGTAATCGTCGAACTGCCAATCTCCTGTTATCGAGTGGAACCCAGCACCTGCCGACATTTTTAGTACACACGACGAATCATCTGACGGAATCGCATTAAACAGCGAATCTATAGATTCCAAAATAGCATCAGTCTGTTCAACTGGATAAGTTGAAAAAAAATGGCGTTCCTTGTCCAAATATTTCCTTGTGTGCTGGTTGATAATGTGGAAAAATGCCCGACAACCATCTTTCATCAAAACCATTTTCTTTTCTCTTAACGGTTGTGCAGCAACCTGACCAAACTGAAGGTCGGACAACATTAATGAGCCAACACCTGTCATTCCTGGCATCACACATTCATAAATAGTATTGAATCCCATTTGGCGGAATGTCGTTGTCGTATCATTCCTTCCATGCTTCCAACCTCCCTGCCAACCGCAACCATCCTCTTGGCATAGATTGAACAATTTGGTGTTGACCAGTTTTGTCTTTTGAAAATCCACGTCACCAATCTTAACAAACCGCATAAAAGAGCTGCCATCCTTCATTTCGCCTATCACAGCATTGCCATCCTTATCCTTACCTCCCAAATATTTGAAAAGGACCGAGCGAATAGAACCCTTTAGCGAACTTCCTGGAATGATTGGAATATCCTTTAACTGATTTTTAGTAAAAGTCTTAATATCGTTATTCGAACCACACGGCATATCAATTATCCGAGACGAGACTTCTTCCAACTTATCTCCCAAAATTTTCAACAGACCTTCTTCATCCTTTCGAGCGAACAATGCCGAGATTTCACTAATATTTATTCCTACTTGCAAAATCTTCTGCAAATCCAAGAGATAAATTTTCTGCTTTTTTACCACAAAATCCAAACCTCTCGACCAATCCTTTTCGGCTCCAGCACCTACCGAAACAGGGGTCAACGGTTCTACTTTGATACCATACTTTCTATTTACCAAAACTTGCTCCATCTAATTATTATAATTTTATCGGAAAGAATAATGATCTGCCACAACGCCAAATAGGATGACCAATATTAATTCGCGGAGCCAAATCCACGATGGCACCTGCCGATACTGAATCCGCTTTCGAGAACACCGAACCTGCCGCAAAAGCATATATAGTATTTTTTCGGATTGTGGTATGAGGAGGAGTTGTGATCCAACCTCCTCTTCTGATTAAATCATAAGCGATAAGATCCCCATTTGTCATAGATTGTAGTTGGGTCTGCGACTCTGGAATGTATATCGACATCGCCATTGCATAGTTTGTATCATTCGGAACCTGTATATCTATTATTCCACTGTCCCACTCAAATTGTCCATTACCGATAGACCTGCTTGTACCTACGCCTTCTGTTCTGAGCAAGTTCAACGCCATTTCAATTTGATTGACATTTCCTTGTGCCAAGAAATACAAGCCCGAATAGTCTTCAAAATACAATCTGTCCATATAAAACGGATTCGCATCCCGAGTACCTAAACGGTCAATGCTCACTCTCTGCGAAACTCGAGAAACAGCAAATTCACTCGGAACGGATTCCCTCGTCAGGAAATCCCCTTTCACTGACTCCACATCATCCTGTGTCTCAACAATCGGCCTTCCCTGTAGTGTTTTTTCGAAATATCTCTGGTCCAACCATTTCACTTTTTTCACCTTCTTGGCATCGGCAACATTCTGCAACTTTGGCAGTCGTTGTTGTTTCGGTTTGGGGAAGAACAGAACAGGAGCGACTTCGGGAGAAGCCTGATAGAATGGAAACAGGCTACTGATTATGAACCCCATGTCTCCATCCTTTGGAATATCCTGACCAATCTTTGCCAATGCACTGATGATTGCTGCATACATTGCGTCACTTTGGATGGTTTTCAAACTAACATCATAACCATCTCGTGCATCGCCTATATGCAGTGGCGAAGTGAAGTGAAGTTTATAAATCCGATATTCTGCCATAAATGGTTTTCTATTTGTCCGACCAATTATTATCGTTGTTTATGTGTTTCGTATTCTCCTCGGTAATGGGTGCGAACTTGACTTGTCCATATCCCCGAGAACCGCTGCCTCCTATATAGTCGTTCTCCAAGGCATTGATTCCCTTCTTCAAAAGGGCCAACAACTTACTCTCTTCATCTGTGTCCCACACATTAATAATCATCTCCACATTGAATTTTGCACCCGCAGGCACTCGTTCTGTCTGTCGCGGATGTTCTGCTACACCTCTCACCCTGTCTATTACATTCTCATATTTGCTCTCCGTGAAAGGCATATCCATATTACTATCTTTAAGCATCTTGACAGATTCCTCTGTCAACATTGCATCGCGCACTATCAGCCTCGATGGCGACGGGTTCTTTGCATCTGCCGAACCGAACAGACTATTCACTTCATCATTTCCTCCCACAGTAGGACTGCCCGATATCTGTTCCAACAAACAACGCATCTTACCTTTCAGCGAACTACCTGGAATATATGGCTGGTTGTTCTTTGTAGGCAACTTGATAACGGGATTGTCTATACCTCCGATTTCAACAGTGTCCTTGCTTCCTCCAACGTGAGTGCCCGTCAGAAGTTCCATGGTGGTATTGATTTTTATTTTCTTAACGAGGGTTGTCTTTTCCATATTTCAAAAGATTATGTATTATTCTTGATTTTGTGTTTCGTATTTTTTATGATATGCCACTATAGCTTCAAACACCTTGATGAAGTTCTCAAAATGTTTCTCCTCGCTCACCAAATCTATTGCATGAGTCATCACATCATAAAAATCCTCAATTTTCTTTCCTGTTTTATTCTGATACGCTCTACCTACGGCGTATGCCAATTGAGGCTTGAGGAGAATAAACTTCGACTTGTCGTATCCATTCATTTGCTGGCGTTTGACTTCGCCAAAGAACCTTCTCAACTGGGTCGTTGTCATTTTTTCACTACGATCACCCGAGCCAAGATGCTTTCCGAATTTGTCTGCAAATATCACAGTTTTATCGGTCACCTTGTCCAATATTTCGTTATCAGGTATTTGTTCTGTCCAACTCATATTTTTGTGTTTTTATTTGTTTATTCTTATTGTTAACTCTGCCCAGCGTGCCGCCAGTGCAATCAATTCGTAATTATTAGGGGTTGCAAACAATTTTGTCTCCAAACTGGTGCAAAAATCTCTTATCAATTTTGACTTCCCTATTTTAAATCGTGCCAAAAAATACACCGAGTTCCACACATAACTGGTATTGCCCTCACTCTTCATATAGGCAAAAGTCATCAATTTATGCAATATCGATGTCGGCATATCCTCCTTCTCACACAATTCCACAAAACCATTTTTCCACTCCTCAACGAAGTCGAATTCTTTCACCCACGACACCGTGGTGCCAAACATATTAAAGGCATTCTTTGCCCCATTGTTATATTTTTTGGCTTTCTCCTCTGCTTTTCCCGACAATATGGCCGCCTTTGCAATTGGGAATTTGGCATCAACTATGGCTATTCCACCCGAAATACTCACTCCTTCTCGAAGCACATGTCGGGCAAACTGCTTACGCACCTCATTGGCAAAGTCTATCAACTTATCCCAACGTCCCACTGCAAAAATGTCATCACCGCCAGCATATACGATATTGAGATACTCCTTATATTTGTCCTTTGATTGGATGTCATACAACTTCTCCTCAAAAAACTCCGCCAGATTGTTCGAAAAATCCTCGTAAGCCTTCAATGTCGCAAAACCTTCAATAAACACCTTTCCCAACCCGTCAACATCCATTCTGAGTATTCCCAAATAGGTGTTATCGGCATACTCTTCAAAAGTTTTGAAATGGTCTCGATCCCTCAGCTTCTTACCCAACTCCACCTGCTCCTTTACAGAGGGAAGCACATATATCTCATCTCCATCCGAATCTTTCTCAAGCAGCACACATTCCGAACTTTCAACTCCCGAAACGGCACATATCCTGCTGTCGGGTTTCACATCTTGCACACCGAAGAAATCAGGATAATCCTCTATCAGCAGACTTCTAAACTTCTGTACCTTCAGCTGGGCGAATAGTTCGTTGGCCTCTTTCCACAGAGTCCCCAACCGTTGGCCTGCACCATATTGTGTATTGACCGTTTCGTCCCCATTAAAACTAAAAGGCACATAAGCCAGATTCACTGCCAGCTGGCCTTTATGCTCATTCCACAGTTTGCGTTCCATTCTGGTTTTGAAAGCATCAATATCCGAGCGGATATCCGTGGTGTCATCAATAATAAGATAGAACTTGCCTCCCGAACTGTATATCACATGTTTTGTAGCCGATTCTGCCACCTTTGGCAAATGCAACAACTCCTCCTCCATCTCGTTGGTCAAGTTTACCAGATACTGCGAACGACCTTTGAGGCTCACCGCGGCCTTCTTCGACGTGATGTTATACAGAAAATCTTGTATTCCCGAAAGGTCTCCCCCCACGAACAGCAAGTCTCTACCTACAACATCCTGTACTTTAAAAGGTTGTTTTTCCTTCATATCTATTACTCTTTGTTATACTTTCTTGTCACTATTCCGTAGCCCAGGCTGGTGCCTTTGCCGAGGCCTATGAAGTCGGGCAGCGAGATATTGCTTTTGAACTCGACGTTCACACAGCTTGTCCTCACCCCCTTGAAACGGGTCTGCCACATCGGATCCATCTGCGTGATGCGGCACACTATCTCCTTCTCCACCTCTATGCCCACACCCTTGCACATCGACAGAATGTTCCCCGTCAGTATCCGCTCCAGCATCTGCGTCCGTTCCACAAGCCCTTCCGTCTGCTGATAGCGGGCATAATTGGCTTGGTTCAGCGGCATCCACTCCCGCAGATGGTACTCAAACTCGCCGTCCCACACCTGCACCAGCGTCTTGCGGGGCTGCACCCGCTCCAGCTCCAAGTGCACGGATCGCTCGCCTATTGCTATGTCGAAATCGCCCGAACTGAAAAAGCGGCCCACCTCGTCCACTCCCTCGCCCACACACACCAAGGCCCCCTTTCCTCCGATACGTTTGTACTGTATCAGCGGATAGCGGTAGCGGAAACCGTCGCCCAGATGGTTGTGGAATAGCGGAGCCCCTTCGGCACCCACCACACCTATTATCGCCCCTCTGAACCAGGGTATCTCGTATGGCTGCAACTCATTAGCAAACCTTACCACCAATGTTTTCAACTCGTTACGCATATTTCCGCTTTATATTGCTCTTTGCAAATATATACGTTTTTTTTAATAAAATACCAAAAACACAAAAATATTTTTTCTCTCACACACAACTGCAACACACTCAACACAATGCCACACACCCCTCAACACAAAAAAAAGCAGAGAGCCGGAATGAAACTATTTTCTCGGCCCTCCCCTTTTCTTTAACCTGCTCATAATTGTAATCTCCTATTGGTTAATCGTTCAACAATCTGTTTTCTTCCTTGTGGCTGTCCTTGAGGTTAGTCGTTACTGCCGTCCAGAACGTCGACTATCACGTCTATAACCTTCTTCACCACCTTCAGCACAGTTATCGCATCCGTCTCAAATACCTCCTTTCTGTCTTTTTTAAGAGTTGAACACTTTGATTATTTTTCCCAATTTCGGGGTGTCCATCATGGTCGGGCGTCTGATTAACTCATCGACTTGATTGCCACTACTGCCGCCGATGCCAGCACGCAGAACACCATCACTATGCCTCCATTCTTCGAATTGGGATTTATGTCCACAAAATTGACGTTAATTGCAAATACCTCCTTCGATTTAAGTTAATGGTTAAACATTCTTTTTTTTCTTTCCAAGGCTTCCCGATTTAGCGATTCTTTATCAGTATCACTATATCTATTATCACCTTGACCACTTTAAGAGCTGCTGTCACATTTCCGATTAATACCTCCTTTCATTTTATTGTTCAGTTGTTTTTTTATTTTTCTTTCTCATTTTCGAATTGCAAAATTACCACTTTCTTTTCTCTTTCCAAACTTGTTTTGGACATCTATTGTCCACTCCCTTTCTGCCCGCTTCCTTTTTCTCCCTCGTTTTCGATTTGCAAAATTACCACTTTCTTTTCTCTTTCCAAACTTGTTTTGGACATCTATTGTCCACTCCCCTTCTGCCCGCTTCCCTTTTCTCCCTCGTTTTCGAATTGCAAAATTACCACTTTCTTTTCTCTTTCCAAACTTGTTTTGGACATCTATTGTCCACTCCCCTTCTGCACGCTTCCTTTTTCTCCCTCGTTTTCGAATTGCAAAAGTACTGCCTTTTTCCGAGGTGCCAAATTCATTTTGGACATCTATTGTCCAATTCCAAATAATTTCGTAACTTTGCCCCGTCAAACAAAACAACTCCACGCCATGCCTCAAACCAAAAATCAAATCCAAAGATTAAGAATATTAGACAAATACCTGTCCGACCATTCCCACCAATACACCATCGACCAACTCACCCAAATCGTATCTGCCGAACTCCTCAACAACGGCACCCCCCACGCCTCACCCAAATCCGCCATAAGCCGGAAAACCATCACCCGCGACCTCCAATACCTCGAAAACGAATACCATGCCCCCATCGAAAAATACCAACGTACCGACCCTGCCGACCATAGCAGAATCCCTGGGGTATGCTACCGCTACTCCGACCCCCACTACTCCTGCATCATGATGCTCAGCCAAACCGAAATCGACACCCTCATGGAAGCCGCCGAATCCTTCAAACACTTCGCCGGCATCCCCTACCTCTCCCTCCTCTCCGACTCCATCCACAACCTCATGCGTTCCGACGACCAAGGCGGCATCATCCTCGCCTTCGAAGAAAACGCCCTCCACCAAGGCCTCAACCGCGACAACGACGACGTATGGCGCAACTTCAACACCATCTACCAGGCCGCCTCACATCGCCAAGTGCTCAAAATCCACTACCAGTCCCACAACGCACAACCCGAAATGTTCTACTTCCACCCCGCCTACATCAAACAGCACAACTGCCGCTGGTACGCCTTCGGCTATTCCTCTCGTTTCGGCGACCCCTCCTCGCCACACTGCCTCCCCATCGACCACCGCATACTCAACATCGAACCCTCCGACGACACCTTCCACACCCTCGACATCGATTGGGAAGACTACTTCTCCACCTTCATCGGCGTCTCCAACTGCAACATCGTCTCCTCCCGCACCGACCCCTACCCCGAAATACGCTTCCGCGTATTCGGCAACACCGCACAATACATCATCTCGCGGCCCTTCCACTCCAGCCAGCGACACAAAATCCTGCACCCGCAACCCGACTCCCCACTCTACAGCAAAGGCCCCTTCTACGAATTCACTCTCACCGACGTAAAAATCAACCACGAGCTGATACAGCTCTTCATGAAATACGCCGACAGCATACAGGTCATCACCCCCGACGACCTCCGCGACGAAATCCGCCGTCGTCTCCAGCAGGCCCTGCAAAACTGCTGACCCACACATATTTTCCACCCATAAGCGAGGTAGGGACGCGGCAAGCCGCGTCCCTACTGTTGTAATCCTTGTTTTTTTGGAAAGGGGGGGCGAGGAAGTAGTTTTAGATAAGTAGGTGGAAGGCAGTTGTAATCCTTGTTATTTTGGAAAGGGG
>JAZUFY010000065.1:0-4007 GCA_045640925.1 Bacteroidales bacterium | reverse complement strand
CGTGACCGCAGGTCTTTTCGTGCGAAGTCACCGTATTTAACTTTTGTAAGGTATCTGGTATGTGGTCTTTTTGCAGTCAAAAGTCCTGTATTTTGGCGTTTTTTATTTATGTATTTATTAATTATTATTGTATATATATATATTATTTTTGAAAATATGCCGACACATTGCATTTTGACCAGATACCAGATACCTTTGATGTAACACACAAATATACATAGCGTTATAGGTATCTTCAGCAAACGAAATTTTTGAAAAGTAACCTACATTTTCTCAAAAATAGCCTCTCCCGAGGGTAAAAAACATTAAAAAAATCAACAACAAGCTATCAAAATCTCGCATTTCACACTGATTTTTGTCATTTTTTGTCATTTTTCGTTCGTTTTTGCCCTCAAAAACAGCCCTCCAATTTATGAAGTGGGATGAGATTGGGAATGGGAGGGCGTTTTTTGACCTGTTTAGCATCAAAAAAGCACTAAAATATAGCATTTTCGGTATAAAAGTGTTCGATTTTTGCCCCTTGTGTGTCAAAAAAAAACGCTTTTTTTAGTGGTGGGTGTGGTTTAACATTTGTCTTAATCAATGTTAAATTTTTACCTATTCTTAGGTCAATGGTAGGTTAATGGTAGGTCAAGGGTAGGTTAATGGAAGGTTAACCCCCATACCCTGATTTTTGGTTATTGTATATGGTACCTATATTAGCTCTAATCATGCGTCAAATGTTAAATGGGAAAGCCATATAATGACATTTCTAAGGATGTCCCCACCCGTACCCCGAAGCAGATGAAGCGTCGCGTGCAGCTCCGCAACATTCAGAACCTGTGGTCGGCTTTCACCAACAATCTCAAACCTTCGTTTGAGGACAAGCCCAGCCTGTGGAGCGATTTCAACGCCTTCACTTCCGCCAACTTCGGTTTGGTGCATGTGTATCTGGACAAGAGTGAGGCTCGTGGCGGTGGCTGCGTGGTAGCTCCCTACCAGATTACTCGTGGCTCTTTGCCCAGCATACTTGTGAGCGACAGCACCACTGGCAACATCAAGAAAACCGACATCGCCGTTGGCAGCACTTTCGCCATCACCTCGGCAACCACGGTCAAGGATTTCTCTGACGAAATCATTGCCCACAATGTCAACTACAAGAATGGTGACCAGATTGCTGTGTTCATTCTTCGTCAGTTGGTCAACGCTGCCACTGGTGTGCCTTACGTCGTGGTTGAGGCTGAGGCCTTCAATCTCGACACCTCGGACAACGTGACCAAAGTGCGTGACGTTGTCAGCGAGGCTGGTTTCAGCATCGTTGACGAGTGCATCGGTGCCAACAACACCATCAATGGCGGTATCGCATGGGTTCACAGCCGTGAAACTCAGAACCGCACCCTCGTGGGTACTCAGTTCATCGTGGTCAGCAACACGCTGCTTGCCCAGTATCAGACCAAAGCCAAGATGAACGAGGCCATCGAAAGCTACGGCGGTACTGACAGTGTGGATTTCCTCACCCCGAAGACCGACGACGATGATGAGCCAGGCCCCGGCCCTGTGCCTCCCTCTGAGGCCACTGTGACCATCGCCCTTGACCCTGAAGACGCTGGTGCCTACACCATCAATGGCGAACACGTTGATGCGGGTGCTGAATACGAGTATCCCATCGGCTCCGAACTGGAAGTTCACTTTGAGGCCGCTGGTGGCTGGACTTTCGGTGGCTGGAAGAACCGCACCGAGGAAGACCCCGACATCACCGTAACCATTAGCGGTGACACCACCCTCGAGGCCATCGTTCTCGAAGACTAATTTCCGGACAATCCGGACAATCCGGATTTTCCGGTTATTCCGGATATTTCCGGTTATTCCGGCTATTTCCGGAAAAGACCGGTTATTCCGTATATTTTGCGGTAATTCGCGTTTGATGTGCAGATACCTATTTCGAGCGTAACTCCCAGATACATAGCATTTAAAGCGTGATGTCAATAGTCAATAGTCAATTTGCAATGTGTAGGCGCTTCGCTTAATGCCTGCGGCATCGAACGCAATTAAAAAAAGGCTGCCCGAGGGGGCAGCCTTTTTTGTGTGTTGTGATATCGGATTATTTTTCAAAGTAGCGTTTGTAGAGGCCGGCGAAGGCTTTGCCGTGGCGGGCTTCGTCGCGGGCCATCTCGTGGACGGTGTCGTGGATGGCGTCGAGGCCGAGTTCTTTGGCACGACGGGCGAGGTCGGTCTTGCCCATGGTGGCGCCGTTTTCGGCTTCAATGCGCATTTTGAGGTTCTGGGCGGTGCTGTCGGTGATGACTTCGCCGAGGAGTTCGGCAAATTTGGCAGCATGTTCGGCCTCTTCGTAGGCGGCTTTCTCCCAGTAGAGTCCGATTTCGGGATAACCCTCGCGGTGGGCCACGCGGGCCATGGCAAGGTACATGCCTACTTCGGTACATTCACCGTTGAAGTTGGCGCGGAGGTCGTCGAGGATGTCTTCACGGGCACCTTTGGCCACTCCCACGACGTGTTCGGCAGCCCAGGTGAGGGTGTCTTCTTTCATTTCCTGCATGGGTTTGCCGCAGACGGGGCATTTCTCGGGCATGGTTTCGCCTTCGTGGACGTAACCGCAGACGGGACAGATGTATTTTTTCATTGTGTATTGTGTGTTTTATGTTAATAAAAAAGTGTTAGTCGAGTACGAGGCTGGGGGCGGTGTAGACGCGGGTGGCGAGTTCCTGGTTGAGCATGTAGAGGCTCTTGGGGTCGTTGCCGAAGAGTTCCATCTTGGTAATCATGTCGCGGGCGTTGGTCTCTTCTTCGCCTTGCTCTTTGATGAACCAGTCGAGGAACTGCATGGTGCGGAAGTCTTTCACTTCGTAGGCAGCAGCGTAGATGTTGTTGATGAGCGAGGTGACATACTCTTCGTGGGCGAGGCCTGCCTGGAGGACGTCCATGTCGCATTTGAACTCTTTGTCGGGTTTGGCGATGGCGTCGAGGGTGACGGGGCAGTCGTTGTTTTGGAGATACTGGTAGAAGAGCATGGCGTGGTCGCGCTCTTCCTGGGCCTGGATTTTGTACCAGTTGGCGAAACCGGCAAGACCGCGGGCCAGGAAGTAGTTGTTCATGTCCAGATAGAGATAGGCAGAGTAAAACTCTTTGTTTATCTGCTCGTTGAGTAAATCGGTAACTTTTTTGTTTAGCATAATATTGAGTGTTATAGGTTGATAAATATATTAATTGGTCATTTTCACGAAATCGGCTTTGCCGTGTTTGCATAGTGGGCAGATGAAGTCGTCGGGCATGTTTTCGCCTTCATACACATAGCCACATATCTGGCACACCCAGCGGCTTTTGCCTGTGGTTGTGGGTGCCGGCTTGGGTTTGATGTTTTGGTGGTAGTAGGAGTAGGTAACCGAGGGAATGTCGCTAATGTGTGCTGCCTCGGTTACTTCGGCAATGATCATGGTGTGGCTGCCCAAGTCGACGGAGTGTTTCATGACGGCGCTGAAATAGGCGTTGATGTAGCGGGGAAGATAGCGGATGCCGTTTTGGGCGCGCACTTCGGTGTCGCAGTTTTCAAATTTGTTCACATCGCGACCGCTTTGCAGTCCGAAATGTTGGAACACTTTGAAGGGGGCTTCTTCGGTAAGCACCGAGATGTTGAAACGGCCCGTGCGGAGAATCATGTCGTGGGTGAGATTTTTTTTGTTCACCGCAATCATGATTTGCAAGGGTGAGTCGGTGACTTGCTGGCAAACATTGATGATGCAGCCATTGTCCTTGTTGTTTTCGCGCGCGGTAAGGACATATAGTCCATAGCCGATGTTGCGCAGGGCGTTGGTGTTGATGTTTTCCATAGTTGGTTGGTGTTTTGTTTTGGTTAAAAATTATTGGCTATCATGTCGGCCAAGTGGTTGAGTTCGTCGGCTTGTGAATCCTTGAGGGCCGATTTGAGGGTGATGTTGTCGGTCAGCACGGTGATGTCCTTCATTGTTGCGAGCATGTCACGCATCTGTTTGCCGCAGGTGGGGGCCCAGGTG
>JAZUFY010000064.1:0-12323 GCA_045640925.1 Bacteroidales bacterium | reverse complement strand
TACCCAGGCCAAGATTCGCAACCGCTGGGGCAACATTGACCGCAACGGCCGCGTGGTGAGCGACTTCATCTTCTCCAAAGAGTCCGACTGTGTGTATGCTCTGTCGCAAATAGAGCATGGCCGCCCCCTCGACGAATGGCGTCTGCCCGAGATGCGCACCGACACCAACCTCTGGGGTTGGGTGAAGCCCAACGGTGAATGGGCCATACAGCCGATATACCTCGAAGTGTCCAACTTCCCCAACGACACAGGTCTTTTCGCCACGGCCAAGTGCGACAACGGTTTTTGGGCCAGTATCGACGCCGATGGGCGCCTGCTCTCCAAGCCTGTGTTCATCCTCTCCAGCGAAGCCGCCAAGGCCGGCAAGGAGTGGGACGACAACCAGAAGGGCATCGAGGAGGCCGAACTGGGCCATTGGCTGCACCCCATACAGGATGTGAACACCGGACACTGGGGATATGTGGATTTTGAAGGCAACTGGGTCATCCTGCCCCGCCTCGAGGACGCCAAGCCTTTCATCAACACCTGGAACAACCGCGTGGCTCCCGCCAAACAGGAAGGCCGCTGGGGCTGCATCGACCACACCGGCCAGTTTGTGGTAAAACCCATCTACAACAACTCCGCCGACGCCTACGTGGCAGCTCGCAGCTGGGGAGCAAAGAAGAAATTCTAATTAAAATTGAGAATTGAGAATTGAAAATTATTGCTGCTGCACCATTCTCAATTCTCAATTTTTATTAATTCTCAATTCTCAATTTTCAATTCTCAATTCAACAAAGTTTGGACTATATTATTAAGAACGGCATTATCGTCAACGAAGGGACGCTGCAAAAAGCAGACCTCTATATCCATGAGGGACGCTTTGTTGCCGATGCGTCACGCCTCCGCAAGCCGCAGATTTTCGACGCTGAGGGGTGCTACGTCATGCCAGGGGTCATCGACACCCATGTCCACTTCCGCGACCCTGGTTTTGCCGACAAAGCCGATTTCGCCACCGAAAGCCGTGCCGCTTTGGCAGGAGGCGTGACCTCGGTAATCGACATGCCCAACACCAATCCGCAAACCACCACGCTGGAGACATTGAAAAAAAAGGCGAGCATAGCCGCTGAAAAAAGTGCGGTGAACTATGGCTTTATGATTGGTGCCACCAACACCAACATCGACCAGTTGCTCAGCATCCCCACGGAACGCTACGCCGCCATCAAACTATTCCTCGGCAGCAGCACCGGCAATATGCTGGTCAACAACCAGGAAGCCCTCGACCACCTTTTCCGCGACAGCCGCAAACTCATCGTGGCACACTGCGAGGACGAGGGCATCATACAGGCCAATCTGCGCAACTTCAAACTCGAATTTGCGGGCAAAGAGGGCGAAACAGCCGCCCTGCACCCCAAGATCCGCAACACCGAAGCCTGCTTTGTGAGCACCTACAAGGCCATCGAGCGCGCCCGCAAATACGGTACCCGTCTCCATATCGCCCACATCAGCACCGCCACGGAGCTGTCGTTGCTCAGCAACCTCCCCCTCGACCAGAAGAACGTCACCGCCGAGGTGACACCCAACCACCTGTGGTTCGACGAACGTGACTACGAACGCCTCGGCAACCTCATCAAGTGCAACCCCGCCATCAAGAGCAACGACGACAGGCTGGCCCTGTGGAGCGGCCTCTTTGACGGACTTATCGACACCATAGGCACCGACCATGCCCCCCACACCTTGGAGAGCAAACAGCAGCGCTATTTCGACGCCCCAGGAGGCATCCCCTCCATACAGCACTCGCTGCAGATGATGCTCGAAGGATTCTTCAACCCCGCCGCCACACAACGCGACGACCACGAGGAGGTGGTCAACGAATGGTTCCCCCTCATCGTGGCCAAGATGTGCCACAACCCCGCCACCCTCTTCGGCATCATGCGCCGCGGATTCATCCGCCCCGATTATTTTGCCGACCTCGTCGTTGTGGAGCCAGGCGAAACAAAAGTAGAACATAATAATATAATGTATAAATGCGGTTGGTCGCCCCTCGAAGGACAAACCTTCCACACCCGTATCCGTCAGGTGTTCCTCAACGGTATGCCCGCCAGCCAAAGCACCCCCGCACCACTTTTATTCACGAACAAATAAACAAATACTATGATGAAAAAATTCATTCTCACCCTTCTGTCCGTAATCCTTATTGCAGGAGCCGCCAATGCAACAGGCCGCAAAAAAGCCATCGACCCCGACAATCTGCCCAAGGCCGCCATACAACTCATCCAAAAGCACTGGCCTTCGTGCGACATTGAAAGTGCCTGGATTGACGGCAAAGAATACGAGGCCCTCCTCACCGACGGCACCCTCATCGAGTTCGACAACAAAGGCACTTGGAAAGAGATGAAGTGCATGGACGGACTTCCCGTGACCTTAGTGCCGGTGTATATCACCCGCTATGTGGTCAACCGTTACCCCAAGATGCTCATCATCGACTGCGAGAAGATGAAAGGCGGCTACGAAGTGCAGCTCACCAACGGTCTTGAAATTCAGTTCGACCTCAGAGGCAACGTGACCCACGTCGACGATTAGTCCTCTCCCTTCTTCCTGCCTTACAAGGTTTTCGGTGTGATGCGTATTTTGGGACCCATATTCATACATACCAAACATTTCCCTCCCGAGCCATTCAACGCCATCACATTGTGGCCGTTTGTGTTCTACAAAAACATGAACCGCACCACACGCACACACGAAAGCATCCATTGGTATCAGCAACTCGCCCTGTTGTGGATACCATTTTATCTATTTTACTTTATCTTTTACCTCGTCGGGATTATCCGTTACCGTAACCGCGACAAAGCCTATTTCTCCATTCCCTTTGAACGTGCCGCCTATAAAGACGAACATTCCGAGAACCTCACATTCGGGAGAAAAGCCTTTGGTTGGATGAGAAAGAATTGATAATATGCACTTTACGCATTTGTAACAAAAGTGTAACCACAATGTAACTAAAGTGTAACCAACGAACAGATTTTTGTCAGTACTTTTGCATTTGAAACAATGGATAACCATAATCAAAACAAAATACTGAAACAATGAACATTATCGATTTCTTTATCATTCTTTTGAACTTTGCAGGAGCACTGGCAGTGTTTCTGTTTGGTATGAAACTGATGAGCGAGGGCCTCCAAAAAATAGCTGGAAGCAAGATGCGCTCCATTATGGGCAAAGTTACCGACGGCCCCGTGAAAGGCATACTCACAGGTGCGGCAGTAACCACAGCCATCCAGTCCTCCTCGGCCACCACAGTCATGGTGGTCTCGTTTGTCAACGCAGGCCTTCTTTCCCTGGCGGGAGCCGTGGCCGTCATCATGGGCGCCAACATCGGCACCACGGTGACAGCATGGATAATCACCCTCTTCGGCCTTGGAGAGAGCGGCAGTGCTTTCAGCCTGCCCATGTTGTTGGGAGCCATATCGCTGTTGTTCATGTTCTCCAAGAAGAACAAAATGAAATCCATCGGAGAGTTCGTCATCGGACTCGCTTTGTTGCTCGTGGGTATGGATTTTCTGCAACATGCCATGCCCAACCTCGAAGAGTATCCGCAACTCCTTGCCGCTGTGGGCAACCTGCCCGATGCTGGATTTTGGTCCATACTCCTTTTCGTAGTCATCGGTGCGCTGCTCACATGTTTGGTGCAATCCTCCTCGGCCATGATGGCCATCACTTTGGTCATGTGCTACAACGGATGGATAGGCCTTGATGTGGCCATAGCATTGGTCATGGGTCAGAACATCGGCACCACCATCACCGCCAACATTGCCGCCATGGTGGCCAACACCAACGGCAAAAAGGCCGCCCGAGCCCACTTGGTGTTCAATGTGGTAGGCGTCATATTCACCTTATGCGTCTTCCACCCCTTAATGAACCTCATTGCCAACATGACCAACGGCCTCTTCGGCTTTGACCCCAACCTCCCTGTCGGTGCCGAAGGCTATAGCCCCGAGGCCATCCCCATGGCCCTCTCCATTTTCCACACCTTCTTCAATGTTGTCAACACCCTCATCCTGGCTTGGTTCATTCCTGTCATTTTGAAAATTGTTGACTGGATGGTGCCCGTCAAAGCCAACGAGGAAGAGGAAGAGTTTCGCCTACGCTATATCAGCGGACATTGGATGAACACCGCCGAGCTGAACATGGAGGCCGCCAAGAAGGAGATAGAAGATTTCTCGAAACGGGTGCTCCGAATGTATACATTCCTTCCCTCGTTACGCACAGCCAAGGACGATGAAGAGTTTGACAAAACCGTCGAGCGGATAGAGAAATACGAAGAAATCACCGACCGCATGGAGATGGAAATTTCGCAATTCCTCACCAGAATTTCCGAGGGCGACCTCTCACAAGAGGGTTCCCAGCGTATCAGTGCCATGCTTCGCATTGTCGACAACCTCGAGAGCATAGGCGACACGGTTTACCAGATAGCCATGACCCGTAAGAACAAGCGTGAATCCGCCGTGCATTTCGACCAGCACCTCAACGACAACCTCGAACACATCTCCACTCTCGTGCAGAAGTCGCTCGATGTGATGGACACCAACCTCTGCGGTGACTACGACCATATCGACCTCACCGCAGCCAACGAGGCCGAAGGATCTATCAACCACTATCGTGACCAGCTCCGTATCGAGCACCTCGACGCCCTCAAGAACGGCACCTACGACTTCGGTGTGGGCAATGCCTACAGCAGCCTCTATGCCCTTTACGAGAAACTTGGCGACTACGTCATCAACGTCAGCGAAGCCATCGGCAAGAAATTTGTGGAAGAGTGACTTGTGACTTGTGACTTGTGACTTGTGATTAGGTGGCACTGCCCTCCCAGTCACAAATCACAAGTCACTATTCACATATCACATTTTTTTCGTATTTTTGTAAATACGAATTTAGGATATATTATTATGAAACGCATTGGTATATTGTTATTTGCCATATTTTCAATGCAAGGATTTGTTTTTGCGCAGACCTCTTGTCCGCCCATCACAACGCTGCCTTACATCGAAACTTTTGAAGATTATCAAGGGCAAATTTCCAACATTTACTTCCCCGTAAACTGCTGGAAACGATATACCCTTGACACCATTTGGTATTCACCCTCAATCGATAGCACCTATTATAATATGGGAACCTATCTTACTTGGGGAATTAATTACTCAATGCCTTTTCAGTGTGTCATGCTTCCACAAATCGACAGTACCCTGCACCCTATAAACACACTGGAACTATCGTTCTGGGCTCAAGGCGAATTGGATTTTGCCATCGGGGTCATCACTGACGACGAGCAGATCTCTACCATAAATTACTACGACACCGTTAGTGTTCACAATAACTACATCAACCTCACAAAGTTCACCGTATATTTCGACGACTACGATGGCCCTCAAGGCCGTATCGTCATTGTGGCCCTCTTGGGATATACGTCCTATCAAGCCTTCATGGACAATGTGAAAGTGGATGTGATAAACCGATGCCCCAGCGTCAACACTTTCAGCACCACTGCAGGTTCGGGCAGTGCCCGCGTTGAATGGACTGTTGACTCCGATACAAGTCATTCTGTGCAAGGCTACAATGTCAGGACTATCGAACGAGATAGCCGCACTTTGGTTGACAATCAGTATACCACTCACCCGTGGGCGCTGATTGACGACCTGGACACCAACACCGATTATCTCACCCTCGTAGGGACGGTGTGCAATGACAGCTCTATACGATGGGACAGCACCACCTTCCGCACACGAAAAATATTAGAATATTATCCAGGACATATATTTGAAAATCCAGGGAAGCCTTTGGTATATGTTGACAGCACATGGGCCGACAGTATAAGCATATACTGGTCAAAAGCCTTCCACGAAACGCAGTGGGAACTGGCCTATCAAGAAGACACCCACACAGAATGGACTATTGCCGACACCATTGTTTCGGGGCCTCAGAGCTACACCTTCACCGACCTCACCCCGAGCACCCTGTACTTTCTACGAGTCACACCAATCAATGTTTCCCTTACCCAAAGTGCCAGCATCTACGCCACGACAGCATGTGGCGATTACAACCTACCCATTGTAGAGGATTTTGAGGGCTTCATCAACACTTCTTCCAAACCCTGTTGGACAAGAACTTCGTTATTTATCTCTGACACCCGTCACTCAGGCCGATATTCGGTAGGGTTCCAACAATTGATACCGCCCGCCTCCTCCGACCTCCCCATCAACGAACAGATGCTTAGTTTCTGGGGATATACGAACACGGCGGACACCTATTTCATCATCGGGGTGCTGGATTCCACCGAATACAACAATGTGGCCATCATCGACACCTTGTATTTCGACTGTAATCAGGAGTGGCGACTATTCACGCTGGCACCGATTGACTATACCGGCACAGGCAACCGCTTTGTCTTTATTTCAAGTTCTAACGACAACCGTGTCGACGACTTGCGGATTGACACTATTCCCGAGTGTCCATCTCCTTTCAGCATCAATATCGACAATGTGGGGCCTCATACCGCACACCTGTCTTGCCAGAGTTATAACACAAACAATATCGAGATAGAATTTTGGCCCACCTACGACACCACCGACATCACCAATTGGGGCATATATACAGAAAGCGTCACCCTCACAGGCCTCCAAGCCGCCACACGTTACTCGGTACGGATGAGGGCGCACTGCCATGATGGCGACACCTCGGAATGGTCACCGACTCATTATTTTACTACAGGTTGCAGCCCCATCTATTCGCTCCCCTATATCGAGAACTTCCACAATTGGAGAGTCAACCTCGACATGCCCGCCTGCTGGGGCTGTAACTGGTCTATCCCCAACGTCACTGTGGAGCCCCATCAGCCCGTCATCAAAGAAACCTCTACCGATACCACGGTGAGCCATCCTGCCCTTTGTTTGGTGAACCTCTACACTCATAATGAAACATACGTCTCCCTTCCACAAATCGACTCTGCCACAATATCGATATCCAACACAGAACTATACCTACGCGGCTGGCATAAGATCAACAGAAATGACAATAGCAATCCTATGTTGGTGGTAGGTGTTAGTATTACCGACAATGGTTCACTTTTCACCCCTGTCGACACACTATGGTTGGACACCCTACCCAGGATGTTCGGGATTTCATTCCACAATGTGCCGTCCTCGGCAGGAAAATACATCACGTTGCTTGTCAAAAACTGCGATTATTATTATCATGAAATCTATATTGACAGCATCGCATTGGTAAACATCCCCATTTGTGCACGACCCGACCATATCACCTCCACAAACATCGCTTACGACAGTGTCGACATTGCTTGGCGTGACCGATCTATGGCTCCTGAATGGCAGATAGAATACGGCCCCAGCGGCTTCGTACTTGGCTCGGGCACCCGCATCACCGTGAGCAGCAACCCCTACCGACTCACTGGTCTCAGTTCTGCCACCTCATACGACTGCTATATCCGCAGCATCTGTTCCGATACCGACACATCGGACTGGTCGCTTAACGCTTACACCTTCACCACTGTGCAATTGCCTGCCCCTGCCCCCTACCACTACGATTTTGAAGACTCCACCGAATGGCACAACTGGCAGACCTGCAGCTACAAGGCAGACTGGAGCCGCGGCACCTTCGCCGACTACAATGGCAACCATTCCATGTATATCTCCACAGACCATGGCATCACCTCCTCCGTTCCCGCCCAAGGCCCCGCCAATGCAGCCGTCTACCGTGACATTGACTTCGGCAACAGCGACAGCACTTGGCTGCTCACATTCCGTTCCAAAATTGTCGCCAACATGAATATCACAGCCCAAGGCATGGTCGTCTATATCGTTGACCGAGACCAATACATCACAGCCACCATTCACGACGATGAGACCCCCTGGGGACCCATGAGCAGCATGGACCCCTTGATTGAACCAACCAACAGCGTCAGCTGGTACACCTTCTCCGCCGACCTTGACACCATCCACGGCGTACACCGCATAGCTTTCTTTTGGTACGACACCCGAACTTACACCTACGGCACTACCACCTACACAGGCAAGCCTGTAGCCATCGACGATATCGATATCTCACATGAAGGCTGCCACCGTCCGTTCAATCTGTCCGTAGCAGCGGCCACAACCACCACAGCCGACATTGAATGGTACGGCCTTTCCGACGCCGACTATGAAGTCACCTATCGTGCCTATGTGAATGGGTTCAACCACTACGACACCGTGCACACCAACCGTATTCATTTCGACGATCTCACCTCCGGCACACGATACATTATGAGCGTGCGCAAACTCTGTGGCAGTTCTGCGTCAAATTTTTCCATCGACTACCCCTTCAGCACCCTCGTGTGCAACGATGGCCGCACCGACACCATCGCCGACACGTCCTCCACAACCACCTCTCAGAGCATCCCCTTCGCCGTCTACACTTCTTATAGTTATACGCAGCAAATCTTCGAATCTTCCGAGGTAGGAGGTGCGGGAGCCATATACGCCATATCCTTCCGTTGCCCCTCCAAATTCAACCAAGCCAATCGTAGCAATTGCGCCATTTATATCGGACATACCGACAAAGATCATTTCAACAATGTAAACGACTGCATCGACCCTGGCGAACTCGAACTGGTTTATCTCGGCGCCATCCAATATCTCTCTGGCTGGACCACCATCATGCTCGATAGTCCTTTCGAATACGACGGCTTCCACAACCTAGTGTTGGCCATCGACGACAACTATGGAATAGCCTCTGGCAAACACCTCACCTTCGCCGTCGACCAAACACCCGACTACAAATCCATCTGCTACCGAAGCAACACATCAAATTCCGAGAATCCCAACCCTTACTCCATTGAAATGCTCCAAAATTATTCAGGAAACCGCAACGTCTACACCCTTCGCAACCAAATCGTATTCCAATTCTGCCAAAACCAGCCCTGTGGGCAACCTCGATTATTATCCCCCATCGTGAGGGCCGACCGTGTACGCCTTCGCTGGCGCAACGAACCCGCCGACCACTACACCGTATCATACCGTCCTCGCAACAACAATACCTGGATCGACATCAACACACCTATTTACGACACCACCTGCGTCATCCGCAATCTCCTCCCCGAAGCCGAATATGTCTACCGTTTGCAAAAGTTTTGCACCGACGGAACTGTTTCCAACTACACTTTCGGCACCTTTGCCACACGCATCCAGAGCGACTGTCTGCCATTGGAGAATCCCCGAGTGGAACGTGTCACCAACCATAAAGCCTACCTTGCCTGGGATCCCGACCAAAACAATATCTCCTACGACCTCCATGTGTTCAACACCTGGTATGACACCATCACACACAGCGCCCTATGCTACGATAGCGTAGCAGGCCTCGAAATAGGCCTCACCTACTACGCCTCCGTGCGAGCCTACTGTACCAACCACGACCAACCTTGCGAATGGAGCGACACCATTGCATTCTCCACCCAGACCTGCCCCGATGTCAGCAACGTCACCTATAGCAATTTGGAAGGCAACAGTGTGACCTTAGACTGGGAGTGCGACAGCACCGTGTCGCTGTGGGAGATTCAGTACGGCATACCTGGTTTCTCGCAAGGCACAGGCTTCAGCTGCTTCGCCGACCACCACCCCTTCGAGCTTCGCGGCCTCACGGGCGAAAGTTGTTACGAGCTCTATGTTCGCAGCATCTGCGACCACGACTGGTACAGCGAGCTTTGGTCCAACCCTATCTATTTCACCACTCCCTACAGCAGCATCAACGACCCCGATGCCTCACCCCTATTCACCATGACACCCAATCCTGCCCACAACAAAGTGGCTATTGACATATCCTCACCTATCTTTGGCAACAGTCGAATTCTCATCCGTGATGCAGCAGGGCGGGAAATGAGGCAAATACCCATTTCTCAAACTCATTTCACCCTCGACCTCAGCGACCTCGCTTCAGGTGTCTATTTCGTCACCCTTGCCACCACACAGGGCAGCAGTGTGCAAAAACTAATCATTGAATAATCCGATATGACTTTTCTCCCCATAACCCTCGAAGAGGTCAAACGTTTAGGCTGGGACCAGGTGGACATCATCATTGTCTCTGGCGACGCCTACGTTGACCACCCATCTTTCGGTACCGCCGTGATAGGCCGTGTGCTCGAACATGCCGGCTACCGTGTAGCCATCATCCCCCAGCCCAACTGGCGCGATGACCTGCGCGATTTCCGCAAGTTCGGCCAGCCGAGGCTCTTCTTCGGTGTCACCAGTGGCGTCATGGACTCCATGGTCAACCACTACACCGCCGCCCGACGCCTACGCCATGACGACGCCTACACCCCTGGCGGCGCCTTCGGCTTCCGCCCCGACTACGCCACCTACATCTATACCCGAATCCTCAAAAGCCTCTACCCCGACACCCCTGTAGTTATCGGTGGCGTCGAAGCCTCCATGCGACGCCTGGCACACTACGACTATTGGAGCGACACCCTCAAGCCCTCCATCCTCGCCGAGTGTCCCGCCGACCTGCTCGTCTACGGCATGGCCGAGAAAACCATGGTGAAGATTGCCAACCTCCTCGCCGACGGCGAGCCACTCTATAAGCTCCACCTCTTGCCTCAAGTGGGATTTTGCCAAGAGCAAGTCCCCAACCGCACCTCCGAGCCCCCCATCATCCTACACACCTACACAGAATGTCTCAAATCCAAACGTGCTCAAGCCGAGAACTTCCACATCATTGAGCAGGAGTCCAACAAAATTGTCGCCACCACCCTCATCCAAGAACACACCATCGGCAGCCTCACTTTCCAAGTGGTCATCAACCCGCCCGAGCCTCCCATGACCACCGAGGAAATCGACGCCTCCTTCGACCTACCCTACTGTCGCCTGCCGCATCCCAAATACAAAAAACGCGGCACCGTCCCCGCCTATGAGATGATCAAGAACTCCGTCAACATCCACCGAGGCTGCTTTGGCGGCTGCTCCTTCTGCACCATCTCGGCCCACCAGGGCAAACAAATCGTTTCGCGCAGCGAAAACTCCATCCTCAACGAAGTGCGCACCCTCGCACAACGCGACGACTTCAACGGCGTCATCACCGACCTCGGCGGCCCCTCGGCCAACATGTACCGCATGAGTGGCCGCAACAAAGCCCTCTGCCAAAAATGCTCCCGCTACAGCTGTATCCAGCCCTCAATATGCAAAAACCTCGAGGACGACCACACCCCCCTACTCCAACTCTACCGCAAAGTTCAGTCCATCCCAGGCATCAAGCACGTCTACATCGGCAGCGGCATCCGTTGCGACCTTTTCACCCACGACAACCACGGCGACGAATACTTCCGCCAAGTGGTGCTGCACCATGTCAGCGGTCGTCTCAAAGTGGCTCCCGAACACACCAGCGACAAAGTGCTCCGCCTCATGCGCAAACCCTCCTTCGACCTCTTCATCAAAACCAAAGCACAATTCGACGCTATCTGTCGCCAAAACGGTCTCCGCTACCAGCTCATCCCTTACTTCATCAGCTCGCACCCAGGTTCACAACTCAAAGACATGGCTGACCTCGCCGTAGAGATGAAACGCCTCGGCTACCGCCTTGAGCAGATACAAGACTTCACCCCCACCCCCATGACCCTCAGCACCGAGATGTACTATACCGGTCTCAACCCCGAGACCCTCGAACCCGTCTATGTCGCCACCCGACCCGACGACAAGAAAGATCAGAACCTCATGTTCTTCTACTACAAGAAAGAGTACCAACCCGCCCTCCGCCAAGCCCTCCGCCGCAACCACCTGGAAAACTACATCGACAAACTCGGACTGAGATAGAAACAGACTTATAACAAATGTGACTTTTAAAATGGTAGAATTATCCCGTTTGGGTGTGGGCTCACAGGGAAAAGATACTGATTATTGAATTATGATTGGAGGAGATGCCTCATTCATAATTCTTTGTCGTATTCGATTCGGACGGTGATGTTTTGACAAGTGAGGCGGGTCGAGGGAACCCAATCTTCATCGTGTATAGGGGTGACGATGCGTAGTTGGGCGTAGTTGGCATGACGTGTGGAAAGACGCATTTCTTTGGACATATCTATATGGTATAGTGTATTGGGCTTTAGCTCTCCTGCATTGATAAATTTGACAATCTTATCGCTGCCCCACAAGGTGTCTTCACCATGCAAGGAAAATTCAAGGTTCATATATTGGTTTGGTTGGAGAGTGTCGGCTAAAATAACATCGGCAGAGAGGGTCAACCGAACATGTGAACAGCCTTCGGTGTTTTTCAATTTGGTGAGAGGCATCAAGTCGAAGTAGGCA
>JAZUFY010000063.1:0-5345 GCA_045640925.1 Bacteroidales bacterium | reverse complement strand
CCCGAGGTGCTGGAGATAAAACTGGACGAATCGTTGCGCCAGTGGGAGGAGAAGTATGGCTGCGAGCGTGCCGACCTGCCCTTGGGAATGCGGTTTGAAAACGTCATCCGTCGTGCCGCCGAACAGACGGGGCACCGCGTGGCGATACTTGTGGACGAATACGACAAGCCCATGCTGCAAGCCATCGGCAAACCCGATTTGCAGCAGGCCTACCGCAACACCCTCAAAGGCTTCTACGGAGCCTTGAAGTCGATGGACCCCTACATCAAGTTCGCCTTCCTGACAGGCGTGACCAAGTTCGGCAAAGTGAGTGTATTCAGCGACCTGAACAACCTGATGGACATCTCGATGGATGCGGAATACTACGACATTTGCGGCATCACCCAGCAGGAACTGCTCACCTATTTCGCCCCCGAAGTGGATGCCCTGGCCGAAGCCAACGAAATGACGAAAGAGGAATGTGTGGAAAAGCTGCGGAAAGAATATGACGGCTACCATTTTGAAGAGACCGCCCCGGGAATGTATAATCCTTTCAGTGTGCTGAACACGTTGAAACGCAAAAAGTTCGGCTGCTACTGGTTCGAGACGGGCACCCCCACTTATTTGGTGACGTTGTTGCAGATGCACGAATACAATCTGAAGGAGATGGCACAATCGGAGGTGATAGCCGATGTGCTTAACAGCGTGGACATTGCCTCTACCAACCCTATCCCCGTTATCTACCAAAGCGGCTACCTGACCATCAAGGATTACGACCCCGATTTCAAGACCTACACACTTGGCTTCCCCAATGCCGAAGTCGAGGAAGGCTTTATCAAATACCTTCTGCCACACTACACTGCGGTGGACGAGGTCGGGACAGGTTTTTGCATAAAACAGTTTGTCAAAGATGTGCGCGAGGGGCGTACCGAACAGTTCGTGGAGCGGCTGCAAAGTCTTTTTGCCGACACCCCCTACGAGCTGGTTAAAAACTTGGAGAACCACTACCAGAATGTTGTTTGGCTGCTGTTCAAGTTGTTGGGCTTCTACGTTCAGGCCGAATACCATACAAGTCGTGGCCGCATCGACCTGGTAGTGAAGACGAAGGACTACTGCTATGTGATGGAGTTCAAATTGGACGGAACCGCTGAGGAAGCATTGGCGCAAATCAGCAGCAAGGACTATGTTTTGCCCTTCCAGATGGAGCAGCAGCAAATCATCCGCATAGGCATGAACTTCGACCCCAAGACCCGCAACATTGAGCGGTATGTGGTTGGGTGATCCCCACTGTACTATGAATTAAGAAAGAAAATTTTTTTGAAATTGGGAAGTTTTTTTGGTGATTTCCAGAAAATATTGTATTTTTGCCTTTGTTTTGTATTCTACGTGCAAAAATAAAGTTTTCTTTTGGAATAAACAAAAAAATTATTAAAATTTGCAAATTATTGTACACGATTTGTATATTTCTTTGCTCATTATTAATGATTTAACAAAAATGCTTTTAACAATCAAAATAAGGCGTATGTCAGTTCTTTCCCCGAAATATCACTCTTACTTTCACGATAGAATCTGATATTTGGGGTGCTGCAATGTGGAGTTGAAAAGCACTCATGTTGTTACTCAAACACAAATTATCATGTACTTGTCGAATTGTCTCACAAATATATTTCACATTACGACGGATTAAACAAATCACATGGATTATCTGTGAATAACAACCTTGTTTTTTGAGGGAACTATGTTTGTTGTAATTATTGCAAAGTGGGATACATTTCTATAAATTTCCGATTTACCACATCAATTAGATTTGGATTCATCTCTAATGCTTTCTTTCTGACAAGAATATATGTACTCTTCCTTACATTGATATGGTGCTCAAAAAGTCCTTCTGACACATAAGTTGCTGCTAATCTGCTATAAATCATGTATCTTTTTGTGTTCTCGACGCTTTCTCCTGCCATATTGGCTCCAATAAAACCAAAGGACGATAATTCGTTCTTCTTGGCAATTAAAGCCATAATCTCCATACAGGTATTTAAAACAGGTAAGGCTTCGTGTAAATTCGTCATCACTGAGTACTTGTTCTTATTGTTCTTATCTCTTCTAAGATGGAACTTAATAGCGAAAAAATCATGCTCATATTCTTCTACCCAAACCATATAGGTTTCACCTGTTTTAGGCGAATCGAACTCATACAAACTCTTTTTCAACATGTAGGGTGCATCGGAATCTCCCGCAATCGAAGTCTTATACCTGAAAGGATAGCTCGTCATTATGAGTAACGTCGAATTATTTCATACAATTCAAAGAAGAAAAGTATGAACACTGACACGAAGACGCTCCAATTCTGAAGAGGGAACTCGTACAAAAACATCTCCTCTCAACAGGTCTTCCTGTTGTTGAGGACTATAATTGCTCTTTGTCCCAAATAATGAAGGCTCTTGAGCAACATTATAGTTTTCAATTGATTTTGTATTTTTTGAAATCCCCATAGTTGTTATTAATATTTTGCAAATATACTATCTTTTTTTAAATTATTCATTATTTGTTGGAATGATTTTCTATTAGGTTGCAAAACAATCCGATAACCAGAGACCAAAATATGGCTCTTTGCAATAGTGGTTATGTAATATTTGGAGCGCACTTGTTGATTGTTGCAAGTGCACTTCTTTTGTTAGGAATACAATCTAACGCTACCTGTACGGCAGCAATAGTTGGACAGGCTTTCGGTATTTGGAATAGCCGAACAGTTCGTTGAGTCCGTCCATAGCATCGAATCGGGCAGAATCGACGAGGCGGACATAGATCAGGGTTGTCTGAATGTTGGTATGCCCGCAAAGTTGGGAAACGGTGTAGATGTCGGTCTTCTTGGATATCATCAAGGTGGCAAAGGTGTGTCGGGCCACATGGAATGTGACATGCTTCTCTATTCCTGCGTCTTTTGCCCACTGGTTCAAGTCCTGACTGATGATGGTTCGGGACATTACGTTAAAGACGTTCTCGTTTTCGTTCGGGCGGGTATCTCGCTGCACCTGTTTTAAGATGTCTTCTGCTGCAGCATCCAAAGGGATCCTCACCTCGATGCCTGTCTTTACCTGTATCTTGACAATGATGTACTTTCCATTTTGCCTATAGATGTCGCCCCAGGTCAGGGTCTCGATGTCCGATATCCGCAATCCCGTATGGCAGGCAAAGAGAAAAGCCTGTTTGGTTATCAGATGTGGGCAATCGGTCTTTTCCAGTTTTCTGATTTCGCCTCGGTCGAGGAATTCTCTTTCGGGAGCCTTGTACTTGGGCAGCAGGTCGGCTATCGGCGGCATGGGGTTGTAGGGGATATACCCCATGCGGACAGCCTGATGCAGGAGGGCGTGGAGTTTTTGGAGGTAAGTTCTCGCACTATTGATACGGACCAAATGTAAAAGGTGGTTCGCGAAGCCGATGCAGAAATCGGTGTCAATTTTCCGAATTGAAAAATCGCCTCCAGCGTATGACATAATTTTGGTCAACATGCTGAGATTGCCCTTCTGCGTGCTCAAACGAAGGGCTTGTTGCTGAATGTTTAACAATTCTTTGATGGAGATGTCCTGAGAACGTCGCTTGTTGCTATAACACTGTATAGCAGGAGAATAAAATGATGTGTTCATGTTATTATGGTATTTATTATTGATAATAATATACCACAATAATAGGAATAAAAATTCAAACTCTAAGACAAAACGAACTCCAAGGCACTGATGTCGGAGTCTTGGTGAGTGGTGTTGAGGATGTTGACATACTCCATGGCCGACTCAAAGCCACCCAAGCCCATCCATTTCACCAGCGTGTAAAGGCTCACACCTGCAGATACTGCCAAAGTGCCAAAGGTGTGTCGTGCGACATTGAATGTCAAGTCTTTGGATATTTCGGCGTCGTTTTGCCATTTCTCGAGATCTCTGCCCACAATGGTTCTGCTGAAAAGGTGGAACACCTTGCCGTCCTGTTGATTCTCGGGCAGCGAATCATATTGTTTCTTTATGTCCATCAAGATGTTCTTGGAGGAACGGACGATGGGGACACGCAGGTCTTTCCCATTCTTGACCGATTTCTTTACAATCATCATCTGGCCGTTCTCAAAAACGATATGGCTCCACTCCAAGGATTCGATATCACCCAACGAAAGTCCTGTATAGCAGGCCAAAATGAAAGCATTTTTGGTTTCGTTGTGGAAACATGGCACATTGAGCAGTTTCTGCATCTCCGACTTGGTGAGGTATACGATGTCGCCACTCCGTTGCGGAAGTTTCTGTCTTGCTCCGCGACGCATGGGGCTCACTTCGATGAGGCCTTCATCCACGGCTTCGGAGAACAAGGCTATCAACCGTTGCTGGTAGGTACGTTTGGAGGAAGGTTTCACGATGGTGTCCAAATGATCGGAGAACTGGGTACAGATTTCGGGAGTGATGACCTGGGTACGATAATTTTCGCCAAACTGGCTGGCAAGAAAATTTTTGAAGAGTTCCATGGCTGCTCTCACCCCCTTCAACGTCGATACACTGACTCGTTTTTCCTTGTTTTCGGCTATTTCTTCAAGGAGTTTGTAGTTCACCTGACGGTATTTCTTTGTCGTACCCATGTTGTATATTTTTGTTTTCGAACAGATTATAAAAATATGTGTTTTTGCACGTAAAATAAACGTCAATTATCCGGAGTGTTATACCCTTCTCTGTGACTGACGGCGGCGAAGCCGTACCAAGTATAAACTGATTTTTTCAATATATAAGTGTAATAATTAATCGCACATTCGTTGCTATTAATAATTATCACCAATTCGTTCCTTTCGTGAAATTCTGTTTCAAATAGCAAGAATCCGTACAAACAGAGTTATCCGTGTTCAAGTAAAAATTCGTTCCTTTCGTGAAATTCGTTGTTCGAACAATCACTCTCCATTTTTCATTCAAGCCGGCAACTGCCCCAACTCTTAACTCATAACTAAAAACCGGCAATCGCCCAATTCTCAATTCAATCCGGCAACCGCCCAATTCTCCATTTTCAATTCTCCATTTTCAATTCTCAATTCTTAATTTCCCCTCTCATGTCCCGTCAAGAACTTTTCAGCCAAGCCTATCCCGACGGCGTCGACCAGTCACCGCTGTTCGACCAGGAATACACCTACCTCAAAAACCTCTGGGATACCATCCCCGAGGAAGACCGCGAGGAACTCTTCGACCTCCCTCCTGTCCCCGAAGCCAAAGGGCTGGACGGCCGCAAGGCCGCCAATGTCGCCGAAGTGGCGCAGCAGTACCGCTACAGGCTCGCCTCCGAGTTCTGCTCCGACCTGCCGCCCATCTTCCGCCACGTCATGATGCTGGCCGACGACATCTACGCCA
>JAZUFY010000062.1:0-6798 GCA_045640925.1 Bacteroidales bacterium | reverse complement strand
ATTGAGAATTGAAAATTGGCTGCCGCCCTCCCAGTCACAAGTCACAAGTCACTAATCCCAAGTCACTATTCACTATTCACTAAAAAAATGCGTTGGCGGAATTAATTTGACCAGCCTGGAAGGCTGTACTTTGAGTAACCGGGCACGAAGTGTCCGGTATATCAAAACATGGGTCGCTGCCTGGAAGGCAGTACCTTATACGCCTGTTCGAGGTAGTGGCTTCCAGCCACAATTTTTATATAATTTCTACACACCCCGCACTTCGTACGGGGTTACTCAGAGTGCTGGCTTCCAGCCAGATCGAACTGGTCTCAACTTGCGAATTAATTCCGCCAACGCGTTGTGCTATAAAAAAATTACGAAAATTCGTGTTTGAAATGAATTGAAATCTTTTTAGGGACACACGATCATTGTGCTTCGCATCCCTTCGGGGACTCCCTTTCGGTCGCGACCACGTTTCGATAGTTCTCGGATATTTTCGTTGAGGTGCAGTCATTGGCACCCTGTGCAATCATAGCACAAGTTCGGCACAGGAGCTTTCGGTTTCGAAAAGTTTGAGGCTGCTGAGCCGTGCCCCTTGGGGGAACTGGCCTTGGAGGAGTTGTGCAAAATGCAGCAAGAGGTTCTCGGTGGTTGGTTGGAAGTCTACGACTATCAGTTTGGCCGAATAGTTGCCCAGGCAGAGTTCCGCACCCTCCATACGAGGCAGCACAAGGGCGTGGTCGAAACGCTCGATGATGGTTTGGTTGACAATCTGCTTGATGGTGCCGAAGTCGAGCACCATGCCATCCGTTGAGGCGCCCTGTTGTTGCAACGGGAGCCCCTCAACGGTGACAAAGAGCTTGTATGAGTGGCCGTGGATGTTGTGGCACTTGCCTTCGTAGGCGGGCAGCGCATGGGCCATCTCGAAGGAGAATTGTTTGGTTAGGCGCAGCAACATATCTTAGCGAACCATTCCTACAGGGTGTGCGAGCATGGCACGACCGTTTTTGATGTTGAGAATCTTGTGGATGATGTCGCGGTCGATGCCGCCGCAAGCCACGGTGCCGAGTTTGGAGGCTGCACAGAAGAGGTAGATGTTCTGGCTGATGTAGCCACAGTCGACGGCGGCATAGAAGTCACGGTCGGCTGTCTCTTTGAATTTGGTCATGCGGTCGTAGTTGGCGACGAGGACTATCGACACGGGAGCAATGGCGAAATGTTTCTGCTTGCTGATCTCGGCGCGATGGTCGCCTTCGACAACCATGCTGATGAGGTTTTTCTCGGCATTATAGAGATAGATGCCCTCTTTGGTGAAGAGGTAGACGTCGTATTCCTGCACATTGACAGCCGAGGGGGCTACACGTTTGCCCTCTTTGGGGCGGTTGAAGCCGTAGGCGCTCCAAAGGAGGCTGGAGATGATTTCTTGTGACAAAGGCTCTTCGGAGAGGTCGCGGATGGTTTGGCGGTTCATCAGGGCTTCGCGCAGGGGCATATCCATACCTACTTCGGCTTGGGGAAGATAGGTGTCTTTTGTTTTGTTTGCCGACTTTGCAGGGGCGGTGCTTTTGCCGTCAACGGTGACTGTGAGGGGCTTTGAGACGGGCTTTTTGGTGGTGTTCTTTTGTGCCATGGCGCTGGAAAAAACAAGCATGAATGCTAATGTGACGAAAATGATTTTTTTCATAATAAAGTGTATTTATTTGTTAATAATTCAACTTTTCAATTTTTCGAGAACGAGTTTTTTGGTGATGCGGATTTTGTTGTCTTTGGGTGCATTGGGGAGGTTGAACATGAGGTCGGTCATGATGTTTTCCATGATGCCGCGCAGCCCTCGGGCCCCCAATTTGTACTCGATGGCGGTATCGACGATGGCGTCGAGGGCCGCCTTGTCAAATTCCAGCGATACTCCGTCCATTTTGAACAGTTCCTGATATTGTTTGACGAGGGCGTTCTTGGGTTCGGTGAGTATGCGGCGTAGTGCATCGGCATCCAAGGGGTTGAGGAAGGTGAGCATGGGGAAACGTCCTACGAGTTCGGGGATAAGGCCGAACCGCTTGAGGTCCATGGGTTGGACATAGCGGAGCATGTTGTGCTTGTCAATATCCTCGCGGGTTTTGGTGCCGCTGTAGCCGATGACGTTGGACTTGAGTCGGGAGGCGATGACGCGCTCGATGCCGTCGAAAGCACCGCCCGAGATGAAGAGGATGTTGCGGGTGTTGACCTGTATCATCTGCTGCTCGGGGTGTTTGCGGCCTCCTTGGGGGGGCACATTGACCACGGCGCCCTCCAACAGTTTGAGCATGGCCTGCTGCACTCCTTCGCCCGAGACATCGCGGGTGATGGAGGGGTTGTCGCCTTTGCGGGCAATTTTGTCGATTTCGTCGATGAATACGATGCCGCGCTCGGCAGCCGCCACGTTATAGTCGGCAGCTTGGAGGAGCCGCACGAGGACGTTCTCGACGTCGTCGCCCACATAACCTGCCTCGGTGAGGGTGGTGGCATCGGCTATGCAGAAGGGCACATCGAGCATCCGGGCGATGGTGCGTGCCAGGAGGGTCTTGCCTGTACCTGTCTCGCCCACAATGACGATGTTGGATTTCTCTATCTCGACATCGTTGGCATCGTTGTGGGTGTCGAAATAGCGGAGGCGTTTGTAATGGTTGTACACGGCCACGGAGAGCACTCGTTTGGCATCGTCCTGACCTATGACATATTGGTCAAGGTATTCTTTGATTTCTTTGGGAGAGGGGATGGATTGGTGGCAATTGTGGGCTTTTGGGGCGGAATTGTGAGCGTGTTCGTTGACAATCTGAGCCGCCTGCAAAGCACAGGAATCGCAGATATAGCCGTTGAGGCCAGTGAGCAACAACTTGGCTTGCGACTCGGGACGGCCACAAAAGGAGCAATGGTTTTCGGAAGTTGTTTTCTTAGGCATTATTTTTAGAATTGAAAATTGAGAATTGAGAATTGAAAATTATTATGGCGGTAGCCACCTATTCACTAATCACTATTCACTAATCACTATTCACTATTCACATATCACATATCACATATCACATCAAAACAGCGCATTTTTGTCGGCATCTTGTCGGATAAAGACAAAAAGGAGGAGGGAGAAGGCCAGCAGCGAGGATCCGCCGTAGCTGAAGAAGGGTAGGGGGATGCCTATGACGGGCACGAGACCCAGCACCATGCCGACATTGACAAAGACGTGGAAGAACAGTATGGAGGCAACGCTGTAGCCATAAAAACGCCCCAGGGTCGACCGTTGTCGCTCGGCCATGGTGATGAGGTGTACCAGCAAGCCGATATAGGCCGCCACTAAGGCCAAGCACCCCACAAAACCCCACTCTTCGCCCACGGTGCAGAAGATAAAGTCGGTCTCCTGCTCGGGAACGAAATCGGCCTTGGTGATGGTGCCGTTGAGGAAGCCTTTGCCGATAAGGCCGCCCGATCCGATGGCTATCTTGGCTTGGTTGACATTGTAGCCAACCCCTTTGGGGTCTTCAATCTTGCCGAGGAGCACATAGATACGGTCGCGCTGGTGCGATTCGAGCACATTCTGGAAGGTGAAATCGACTGAGAGGGTGAACAGGCAGCAGAAGACGAAGAAGAAGGCGGTGTGCCAGTAGTTTTTGGAGTTGCGTTTGGGGAGCCAGACAAACAGGTAGAGCAGACAGAGGGCGAGGATGATGCCCATAAGGAGGTACTTGTTGACGAGCAGAGCCGACACAAAGAGGGCGATGGCGAGGAGCCCTATCAGCAAGATGTAATGCGACAGTCCTTCGCGGAACAGGGGGAGGAGGAAGGCCAAAAAGACCAGCGCCGATCCTGTGTCGTGCTGCATAAGGATGAGCAGGGCGGGTACGGCAATGAGCAGCGCCATGATGACTTTGGTGCGCATCTGGGAAAAGTCTATGTCGATGGCACTGATGTATTTGGCCAAGGCCAAGGCGGTGGCAAATTTGGCAAATTCGGAAGGTTGGAACTTGAAGGCCCCGAAGTTAATCCATGACTGTCCGCCATTGGTGACGGTTCCTATAAATAGGGTGATTATCAGTAATATAATTGACAACCCATAGATGAAATAGGACATCTGTGAGAAAATCTTGGGCTCGATGAAAAGCACACAGATGACCATCACGAATGTAATACCCATCCATAGGAGTTGTTTGCCATGCTGCTGAGAAAAATCAAATATCGAGGCATGCATCTCATTGTAGCAGGCGGCATAGATGTTGAGCCATCCGAACAATACGATGCCCAGATAGAGCAAGATGGCAAGCCAGTCAAAATGTTTTTTCTCGTTCGATTGCATTGTTATTGTTTTGTTTTGAGGTTGATGAGGTTTCGACGTCGAGAGGCTTCTCCGACATCGTCACCATTCACATCCTCCTTTTTTTCGGTTTCTTAACTCTGTGTGCCAGCGGAAGGCTTTGGCAGGGGTTGATTTCGGTGTACATCCTGTCCACTTCGGTGCGTTTGACTTCGCCTTTGATGTATTTTTCAATAATCAGACCTGCGATAGGGGCCGCCCACGAACCGCCGCCGCCTGCCGCATTCTCCACATACACCGCCACAGCAATCTTGGGGTTGTTCATAGGGGCGAAGGCGATGAAGACGGAGTGGTCGTTGCCGTAGTTCTCGGCTGTGCCCGTCTTGCCGCACACGTCGATGTCGGGCACATTGGCCTTGTGTCCCGTACCGCCTGCACCATGCACCACATCGTACATGCCTCGGGCGGCAATGTCGAAATACTCGCGTTCGATGCCCGTCTCATGTTTTTCGTAGTACTTGTCGATCTTGGTTGAGTCGGGGCCGTAGTAGCGCACCAGGTGGGGCGTATAGAAGTAGCCTCGGTTGGCCACGATGCAAGCCAGGTTGGCCATCTGCAAAGGCACCACTTCCACCTCGCCTTGGCCGATGCTGTTGGAATAGATGGTGCTGAAAGCCCAGTGGCCTTTGCCATACCAGCGGTTGTAGAAGGCGGTGTCGGGGATATTGCCCTTCTTGACATTGGGCAGGTCGATGTCGAGGCGTTGTCCGAAGCCGAAACGGAGCATATAGTCGTGCCACACGGTGAGGCCGTACTGGCTGTCCTGATAGATGCTTTTGTATCGGCCCTGCTGGATGACGCGGCGATAGGTGTAGTAGAAATAGGGGTTGCACGACATCTTGATGGCGTCCTGAACGCATGAGGCGCTCGGGTGGTTGTGGCATCCGAGGATTTTGTCGCATACAAAGCCCGTGTTCGGGGTGATGACACCCAAGTGCAAGGCTATCATGGCTTGTGCCACCTTGAAGATGGATCCAGGAGGATACTGCGCCTGTAAGGCACGGTTGAACAACGGCTTGGCGATGTCGCTGTTCAACTTGACGAAGTTGTCGCCCCTCACACGTCCAACCAACAGGTTGGGGTCGTAGCACGGGGCTGACAGCAGCGTGAGCACCTCGCCCGTGGAAGGCTCTATGGCCACTATGCAGCCGCGTTTGTTGGCCATCACCTTTTCGGCATACTCCTGAAGGTCGGCGTCGATAGTGGTGTAGAGGTTCAGCCCTTCGATGGGCATCGTGTCCAGCTCGCCGTGGCGGTAGTGCCCCACTTCGCGGTTGTGCACATCCACCTGCATGATGCGTTTGCCTTTCACACCGCGCAGGAGTTCCTCATACGAAGCCTCCAAACCGCTTTTGCCTATATAGTCGCCCCGCTTATAGTAGGGGTTGACCTCCAAGTCGTGTTCGTTCACCTCGCCCACATATCCCAGCACATGGGCGGCAATGGGGCGGTCGTATATGCGCAGAGTACGCTTCGAAATGTAGAAACCTTTGAACTTGTACAGCTGGCTCTCCCACCGCCCGAACTCCTCTTTGGAAATCTGTTTCATGAATATCGAAGCCGAATAGGGCGAATAGGTGTAGGCCTTTTTCATCCGTTTGTCGAACTCGTCGCGCGTGATGCCAAGACAGGAGCAGAGATAGTTCGTGTCGAGGTCTTTGACCATGCGGGGAATGACCATCAGGTCGTACACCGCCTCGTTGTAAACCAGGAGTTTCCCATTGCGGTCATACATCAGCCCTCGCGCGGGGTACTGGGTGACGTTGCGCAGCGACTGGTTTTCGGCTTTGATTTTGTATTCGGGGTCGAACAACTGGAGCATGGACAGCCTCACGATGAAAATCACCCCCACTACGAGGAAGATAATCTTCACGATACTGCTGCGGTTACTGTATTTGTTCGACATATTTTATGCTCCAAAAGAATTTGCAAAAATACTAAAAAAAAACGACATAATATATAAAAAAATCAATGAAGAATTAATTCCGCCAACGACTGGTTGCAAGACTGATTCTTTTTAGAGCGTCCCCTCGGGACGCGTTTCTTTCTCCATTCATACCCCACACATCAGACGATGTCCTGATGCGTGGGGTTAAAGCACCTGCGGTGAGGATGTCCATGCTGGACATATAATGCCCAGTTTCCGTGCCAGGCACGACCCCACCGACGCGTCGGTGCAATAACCCCACACTCGCAGTGTGGGGTACAAGATGCCAGAAAGTATCAGCGTGCAGACAGCACGCTCTATATTGTGCCAACTATTATTCAGAAATATTATTTACGGAAATTGACGATCATTTGCGGTCATTCCCGTTTTTAGTCTTCGTTATTCGCATTTGTATTAAGGTGGGTTCTATAAATTGATTTCTTGGGATTTCGGAGTGGTTTTCGAGCAGATTGCTGTGCAGAACGAGGAAGCGTAGCGGGCTACGTGACCGAGTGATAAACAGCAAGATGCCGGAAAACGCCCGAAATCGCAG
>JAZUFY010000061.1:0-23537 GCA_045640925.1 Bacteroidales bacterium | reverse complement strand
CCGTGTCGGCTTTGCCGCCCGCAACATCAACCGCCCCAACATCTCCTACATGCACCTCGACGACACCCGTCTTGAGCCCCGTTTCAACATCTATGCCCGCGCCGAATACCGTTGCTGGCAGTCGGTGGCCTTGATGCCCGCTGTGCTCTTCCAATTCCAAAAAGACTACAAAGAGTTCACCTACGGCATCAACGTCAAATGGTTCGTCACGGAAGAGCCTCAGATGCAGTTCGGCATCAGCGGCGGTCTCGCCCTGCGTCAGGGCGACGCACTCATCGCCACACTCGGCATGGAATACAACGCCTTTTTGTTCACCTTCTGCTACGATGCCAACATCTCCCAACTGGCCAACGCCAGCCACACCATCGGCGCCTTCGAGCTCGGCCTTGTCTACCGCCTCGCCAAACCTTCCAAAAAGAAACCCGCCATCAAATGTCCCACATATTAATACCCCATAATATGAAAAAAACAGCATTCATCCTCCCATTTCTATTGCTTGCCACCCTGGCCAGCGGCCAGTCGCATTATGAATGCACCCATATCGACAACAACATCAACACCCTCGGCAGCGAAAGCGGAGCCATCGTTGTGGCCGACAGCATACTGCTCTACACCTCTATGGACAAAGAGGATGCCAACAAACTCTACCTCATCGACTTCACCCCCGTACTCATGCAGGTGTTTCAGGCCGACATCCATCCCGACGGCACCCTCGGACAAGGCCTCCTCAACCAGTGGGGCCTCAACAGCAAGGGCACAAACTGCGGCAACGTGGCATACGACGCCAAGAACAACGTCATCTACCTCACCCGCAGCAACGAAAACGACGACATCGCCCACATCTACTACACCCGCCGCATCGGCAACCACTGGAGCAAAGTCCAACCCGTGGGCGGCGACGTCAACCTCAACCACTACACCAGCACCCACCCCGCCGTGGGCTACCTGCCCGACGGCAAGACCATACTCTATTTCAGTTCCGACCGTCCTGGCGGCCTCGGCGGCATGGACCTCTGGTACGCCATCATGATTACCGAAGGACGCCCTGGCAACTGCACCAACCTCGGCGCCCCCGTCAACAGCGACAGCAACGACATCACCCCTTTCTACGACAACGAAGAGGGCCGCCTCTACTTCAGCAGCTCCCGCCAAGGCGGCCTTGGAGGTTTTGACATCTACTACTCCGAGGGCTTTCGCAACAGCTGGCAGCTGCCCCACACCCTCGGCCCCGAAATCAACACCAAGTTCAACGACCTCTTCTTTTCCAAACAGCCCTGCCAATGCCGCTGTCCGCAAGACAGCACCCGCATCGTCGAAGCCTGCGGATTCCTCGCCTCCAACCGCGACGGCGCCCTCTACCGCGAAGAAAGCAACTGCTGCAACGACCTCTTCCGCTGGCGCCTTGTGCGCGACTCCGCAAGGCACAGCACCCCCGTCGTCGCCACCAACCAACAGCGGGCCCTCGACTACCTACCCCTAAGCCTCTACTTCCACAACGACGAGCCCGATCCCCACACCCTCGACACCACCACCACGGCCAACTACGAGACGCTGCTCAAACGCTACCTACAGATGCACGCCGAATACCAAGGCACCCAGCCAAGCCCCATCGTCCGACGCCAGTGGGACTCCATACAGCGCACCATCGACATCTTCTTCCAACACGACCTGCAGCCCTCCATCAACCGCCTCAACCAGTTCCTCACCCTCCTCTTGCAGGACCTCCGTGCAGGACGCAAAGTCAGCATCACCCTCAACGGATATGCCAGCCCCCTCTTCGAGAGCCAATACAACGTCAACCTCTCCAAACGTCGCACCGACTGCATCCGTCGCCACATCCTCGCCTGGAACGACGAAGTCCTCCTCCCCTACCTCAACAACGGCAGCCTCCAGATACTCCAAGCCGCCTTCGGAGCCGCCTCCGAGCAGGACATCTCCGCCTCCGACCCCTTGCGCAACCCGCAAAGCACAAAATCGGTCTACAGCATCGAAGCCGCCCGCGACCGCCGTGTCGACATCATCGACTACCGCTACTTCTGACCACTGATACACTTTTAGCCATTTTTTACCACCTAAATGAATGCTTTTAACACACTTATAAGAGAAGTATATTTGAATGGGTGTTCTCTCAGTTCAAAAAACGAGAGGCTATTTTTTAGTTTGAAAAGAGGTATTTTTAGCAAAATCGAATACCACGATACGAAACAAAAGATATTCAAAACCACCTGTAAAATATACAAAATCGGACATTTGTATAAAAAAGTGAACGGTGAATAGTGTATTAACAATGTGTTACCATATTTTTCAAAAAATACACACATATATAAATGGAAATCAAATAAATATATAAAAACGTCTAATAACAGCACTTTTGATTGCAAAGTGACCTGTTACCTTCCCTTGTGTTAAAAAATCTTTTTACAATTCACAATTTAATATTCCAAATTCAATAAAAGTTTGTATCTTTGCAAATTGAAAAACTGGTTAGAGGGGTTGGGGTAAAAATTTGAATACAAATAAATTATGAAAATTAACAACATATTGAGTGCCAACTGTTTAAAATATAGGGGGGGGGGGGGGGTAAAAATAGCCTCCTCAATTCAGTTGGTTCTTCTAATAGCACGCATTACAGCCACAGGGCAGCCCATAGCAGGTTGTCCTGTGTTTTTTGTGCCTTGCCGTGCTGCTGTTTTCGTCAAAAGACATTTGTCTTTGACAAGGCTCTCCGAAATCGGAATTATCTTATTCTCCTTACTATTCGTCCCATGTTATTTTTAAAATGTTACGAAATATGAATCACAATATTTTCACTTTACAGAAATGTTGCTTTTCCGTAGGCAAAATCTTAATCGGATTGTTGTTTCTGTTGGCGGCTCCCCGTCTTCATGCACAAACACAATATTATTATGTGGTGGAATATAACGGATATTTTCTCACCTATCTTGGACCGACAGGGACGAATGACAACCCAAATGTATTGTTCACCCCTACATTTGATCCAGTTGCCTGTGTATGGACATCCAATCAATCACTAACCTCTACCACAAAAGGTTATCTTATGATTGACAACCATTATCTGACTAATCCCACAACCCCCTATCAATCCATTCTGGCAGGTTCCAGCCAGCTTAACACTTGGGGAATTGCAAATAGTAACAGCATGAACCGTCTGTTTTACAACGCAAGCAGCAAAGATTGGTATCCCTATTTTGATGGAAACAGTTTGAAATACCTGACAGATAAAAGTCCTAATAATAATTACGACTGGGCACAGGTATATACGGTCACTCCGACCACCCTCAACAAAGTGGAGGTGGGTCGTGTATCAGGTTGCGAATATCTCTGTCCCGAAAGCAATTGTCTTTACACCATTTCGAAAAATGCACGTTATGTTACGCTCACGAATTATAGTTTCAAGGACTATAGTTTTGATATAGAGAATTCCTCTACCGAGGCGGGAATTACATACACTTGGTCGTTGGAGGACATATCCTCCGACTATGCCACCATTGACAACAGCACAGGCGAGGTGCATTACACACAGGCGGTATCTGAAGTGACCCATGCACAGGTAAAGCTCACAGCCACTCATACGACATCGAGTAAATCCGCCGTAGCCGTGATGGAGGTGGATTTTTTGCCTACAACAATTACTACACCTACAATTGATAGGACAGATATCTATGACAATATGGTGAAGATATCGTCAGATCCCTATACCAATATATATTATACAGTTGACGGGTCTACCCCCACCGAGGCTTCAAATCTGTATAGCGGTCCTTTCGCTGTGAGTGAGGCCAGAGCCACTATTAAGGCTGTGGCAGTACGCTGCGGCAGCAGTTCGGAAGTGGGAAGCCTTACTTTCGAAAATTTGGCGGTAGCCGCACCTGACATTGATTGGGTGGCTACCGGCACCACCGCCTCCGTGACTTTGAGCGGTGAGGAGGGTGCGTCTATCTATTACCAGGTGAATGGGACGGCAGATTACGACAACCTACCTGAAACCACTTATTCCGCCTCATTCACAATCCATACGGGCGATACCGTGTATGCTTATGCCACAAAAGACGGGTATAACCATTCTTTGATTGCCTCCAAAGTGTTCCTCGTGAGCGGAGTCAAAGGCTCTACGCTTGTTATCAACGATATGGAAGACAACACTTGGACCTATTACAAACCTATGAGCGAGGGCGGCATCAAAGGCATCTCCAATCCCAGTCCTCGCAATGTGAAAATCACCTACCAAGGCGGCAGCGTAAGTGGTGGTTCGTCTGTAGCACTCAGCCGTGATGAGAACATCAACTGCTTTATGTATTATAGGACGGTGGAACGTGACGAGGATGGGAAATATACTTATTCCACAATCTACAATCCTTTCTTGAAACGCCCTGCCACAGGAAGCGGTACGTCAAAACAGTATTACGGATTCTCCACCTGGCGGATTACAAAAATTGCCAACGGAAAGGTGAAGTACGGCGAGAACACCTGGAATGCCGGAAGCAGCCTGACCTACGATGTGCCGGCTGGAGCCAAGATTGAATTTGTGCCCGACAACCACACCGACAACGCTATCGATATGGAGGTAGAGATGGTGGCTCGATGGTCCCAGGCTGCCGTAATTACTTGTGCATCCAATTCCGTGAACAGCTATCTGAGCAACAGTTCGCTCAACAAAGGCTCTGCGGAATTAAATTTCATCGTGGTAACGACAAGAGCAACTACATCCAATACTACAGAATGGAACAAAAGCGGACAAAAACCTGTCACCATCACCTGTGTATACCCCGACGGCAACAACGCGATGAACACCAGCGTCTATGTCGATCCAAACAGCATCACGCTGTATAACGATATGCGGCTGGAAAACCTCTATATCAATTCCACTTCCGCCACAATCAACGCCAACGGTTACAACCTGGCAATCGGCAGAGGTGTTTCCAACACTACGAGTAGCAGTCTGTGTGCCAAGATTATAAAGGGTATCGGTGGGGAGAAAACGAGTAATCTCAACTATACCATGCGGGTGGAGAGCGGCGTGTATGAAGAGATCCGATTTTATGATGGAACACCAGCCAGTGCTGCCACTTATCGGTGTTCCGGAACCGACAATCATGTGAATGTGGTGCTGGGTAATGATTACGACAGGGCACGGGGCGATAACGCCAAACTGAATGTGAAGAACTATGTGGCGATGGGCCGCGGTGCGGTGCTCAACCAACAGGATGTGAGCAAAGAAACACTGCGCTGTGTGGTGAAGAGCGGCAAATACAGCACATCTATCACGAACGACAATGCAAAATATGAAGAATGTTTCTTTTTGGGGACGAGCAACGACTACGGTACAAGAACTACTTATGAGGGGCATACTGGTATCAGGAAAGTGACGATTGAGGGCGGCGAGTTTCTGAGTATGTGTGGCGGCCCCGACAACCATAACAACGATGACGATACCGTGTTGGTAATCCGCATGAAGGGTGGACTGCTCAATGGGTCACTTTATCTGGCAGGCGACAAGGACAAAGAGGAGGCTCGTGGCCAACACAAGCTCATCATGACCGGCGGCCAGATAAAAGGCTGGGTGGCTGGTGGCGGCAACGGATCAGACGGAGGTCAGTCGGTATTGCCGGTAGACACCTATGTGTATATTGGCGGCAGCGGCATAGTAGGAAACAAAGGGGGCACTGTGCCTACCATCAACGGTATCAATGGCGGCATCGTGTTCGGGGCTGGTAGCGGAAACTCCACCTACCCTGAATCGGGCCGTGTGAACAGAAGCTTTGTGGCAGTGGCCGATCAGGCCGACGTTCAGAACAACGTGTATGGCGGCGGATATAATGGCTACACCCGTCTTAAATCTACAGTATATGTGACAGGTGGAGAAGTGCGCGGCAGTGTGTTTGGTGGCTCATACCTCAAAGGTGGAGTGACCACCGAGGTGAATGTCTCGGGGGGTGAAGTAAAGGGCTCCGTGTTTGGAGGCAGTCACTCTCAGGGAATCATCAGCGACTCTACCGTACTTCACATTACGGGAGGTGTCATCGGTACAGAGGGTGGTGATTTGGACGGCGTGTTTGGAGGTGGTAAGGGTAGTGATACCCGTGTGTTGGGTTCCGTATCTGTGGTGGTAGGAGAAGAAAAAGCCCAATCGGGTGCCGTTATCTATGGCGATGTCTATGGTGGCAGTGCTGAAGGCAAGACCAATGGCGATGAATCTCGTACAACTGATGCCGAGACCAACGTCACCCTTAATGCCGGTACCATCCATGGGAGCCTTTATGGCGGCGGTTTGGGCACTATAGGTACTGATGGCCATCCTGCCGATGTCTATGGCCCTGTTAAAGTGACAGTGAATGGCGGCAGTGTGAAGAAGACTGACGAAACTGATGCCAATGGCTCGGGTGGCGTATATGGCTGCAACAATGTCAACGGTGCTCCCAAATTGGCTGTAAGTGTTGATATTTATGGTACAGATCCGGCTCCCGACGATAATGAATACGCCATCTATGCCGTCTACGGCGGTGGCAACCAGTCCGATTATGAATACAGCGAAGATAACTCCCCAAGCGTAACGGTTCACAATTGCAACAATAGTATTGAGTATATTTATGGCGGTGGCAATGCCGCTGATGTAAAAAACACTTATGTCACCATCTACGGCGGCAACAAGATTGGCAACGTATTCGGTGGCGGCAATGGGGAAAGCGGCACCGCTGCTAACGTCACGGGAGACATTGGAACATACGTGATGATATATGGTGGCACTATCGGCAATGTCTATGGCGGTAGCAATAGTAAAGGTAGGATTGAAGGAGATATTTCCGTCATCATATCCCCCAGTGCAGAGACAACAATTGGAAATGACTATTGTCCCATAGAAATTGGCAATGTCTATGGCGGCGGCAATGAGGCTCCAAGCAAAGCGGGAAGACTCACTATCAGCTGTGGAGACATGCTCACATACGATTTCCATATCGGCAACGTATATGGCGGTGCCAATAAGGCTGATATTAACGGCGATATTGAGTTATATATTACCGCTGGCAATATCGACAATGTATTCGGCGGAAACAACAATAGTGGAAACATCAATGGCAGTATCACGGTCAATATAGAAGAGTCTTATCCGAGTTGCGGAATGGAAGTCGGCAACGTCTATGGCGGCGGTAATTTGGCGGTATACTCTGTATACGGCTACAACAATGAAGGAGCACCTGAAACGACAGGCACTGCGGTAGAAGACCCGCAAGTAAATATCATTGGCGGCACAATTACAGGTAATGTGTTCGGTGCTGGTAAGGGTAATGGCACAATAGTACCAGGTTCTACGGATGTGTACACAGGTCACCTGTTTGGCAACACGAAAGTGAAGATGACGGGCGGCTCATGCAAGAACATCTTTGGTGGCGGCGAGGGCGCACCGGTAAGCGGAAACACCAATGTTCTCGTGAATGTGGGTACACCTGCAGCAACAGGCAAACACCATATTGAGGAATGTGTCTTCGGTGGCGGTTTGGGTGCTGCGGCTGTCATAGGTGGCAACACGAAGGTTACCATTACGGGCAGTACAGCCATCGGCAAGAACGTCTACGGAGGCGGCAATGCCGGTGAGGTACGGGGTAGCACTCATATAGACATCGGAGGTGTCGTATCAGAATAATTAAGAGATAGTCCAGATTTCAGCACACTGATCTTTTTCAGTCTATTGAAAGTCACTTCGGTGACAAGAGCATTCCGCGAGGGATGCTCTTTCTATTTCCAATTGTCGGAGACCAACAGGAATGCTAGCCAACTTTCGAAAACAAACAGATATCATAATCAAGAAGCTAGATCTTTATAGCCACACTCTGCGAGTGTGGGGGTTTGGCACCATAAGGTAGTGCCTTCGGCAGATTTGTTTACGCCGTAGCATTGCCGCCGTAGCACGCTCGCTGGTGGACCTCTGTAGGGTAAGGACTGGATGAGGAGTGGATGACCATAGGGTCACTCCTATAAGCGACACTATAACGACATTGTAGCGACTGAGTAGCGACCCTACAGCGACGGAAGGACGAGGGCACCACGGAGGCACATACAGCCCTGGGGTCAGCCGCCGAAATGGAGTTTGAGGTCGTTGAGCTTTTTGTCGCGCATACGTTGCCACACTTCGGAGAGCAGGGCTTTGGTGGAGAGTGGGAAGTCGGCCTTCATCATCCAATCGTAGTAGGCAGGTTCGGCGGTGAAGACGCTCTCGAGGGTCTTGCCCTTATGCTTGCCGAAGTTGAAGACCTCGCGGTGCTGCTGGTCGTAGGCAATATGTCCCACAAGGTCGGCCCAGAGGGTGTTGGTGGTGAAGAGGCTGAGCTGCTCGATATCGTTGACGACGGGCTTGCTGACGGTGCCGTCGGGAGCCACAAAGTCGGCATCCTGGTAGCGGTCGAGCTGGGCTTTGAGCACTTCGTAGGTGGCGAGGGTGTCGGCATCGGCACTATGAGCGTTGTCGAGGTTCTTGTCGCAATAGAAACGGTAGGCGGCCTTGAGGGTGCGTTGTTCCATTTTGTGGAAGATGTTCTGCACATCGACAAGGCGGCGCTGTTTGAGGCTGAAGGGGTAGCCGGCACGGAGGAACTCCTCGACGAGCATGGGGACGTCGAATTTGTTGGAGTTGTAGCCTGCCAGGTCGGCATCGCCGATAAAGGCTGCCACCTCGGGGGCAAGCTCGCGGAAGGTGGGCTTGTCGGCCACGTCGGCATCGCTGATGCCGTGGATGGCGGTGGTTACTTCGGGGATATGGATTGTGCGGCCTTGGGCATCGGCGGGGCGAACACGGCGGACAAAGGTCTCGGTGGTGTTGTCGGGGTTGACTTTGTGAAGGCAGATTTCGACGATGTGGTCGCTGCCGACGTTGACGCCAGTTGTTTCGAGGTCAAAAAAGACGATGGGTTTGGTAAGTTTGAGTTCCACTGGGTTAAGAAGTTAAAGGGTTAATGTAGTTGATGAGGTTTCGAGGGTTTTGGAAATCTAAATATCTTTCGTTCTTGCGGCCTGATGAATTTTGAGCATACGTTTCAAGAGGTCTTCGGCAAGGTCGAGTCGGAGCATGTTGGCGCCGTCGGATTTGGCGGTAGCGGGGTCGGGATGTGTCTCCATGAAGATGCCGTCGCAACCCACAGCGACAGCGGCACGGCCGATGGTTTCAATCATCTCGGGATTGCCACCGGTGACGCCTGCTGTCTGGTTGGGGCGTTGGAGCGAATGGGTGATGTCGACGACTACGGGCACCTGGTTGCGTTGCATAGCGGGAACGCCTCGGAAATCGACCACGAGGTCTTGGTAGCCGAAGGTGGTGCCTCGCTCGGTGAGCATGACGTTACGGTTGCCGAAATGGGTCATCTTGTCAACAGCATGAACCATGGCCTCGGGCGAGAGGAACTGTCCTTTCTTGATGTTGACACAACGACCCGTGGCGGCAGCGGCTTCGAGCAGGGAGGTCTGTCGGCACAGGAAGGCGGGTATCTGGAGGATGTCGACATACTGTGCGGCCATGGCGGCCTCCTCTTCGGTGTGGATGTCGGAAACCACGGGGATGCCGTATTTTTGGCCTATGGCGCGGAGAATTTCAAGACCGGCCTGGTCACCGATGCCGGTAAAGGAGTCGATACGGGAACGGTTGGCTTTGCGGTAGGAGGCCTTGAAGGCGTAGGGCAGGTGGAGGCGCTCGGTGATGGCCGCGAGGCGTTCGGCGATAAGGAAGGGACTTGTTTCGTCCTCGATAACACAGGGACCGGCAATCAAAAAGAAATTGCCGGTCTCGGTATATTGCAAATTGGATATTGAAGGATACAAGATGTTGGTTTTTTTTAAAAGTCGGTATCGATGGCATCCAGTGCGTCAACGGGGTCGCCGTTGGTGGGTTCGCTGTCGTAGTCGTCGCGATGACGACCCGAACCACGCTGCAAGGAGATGATGAGGGCGCCAATCATGCGGGTGAGCTCCATGAGGAACTCGCGCGAACGTTGGCAGCGGTCGTCGTCAAAGAGGCCGAGGTTGGTGGCCACGGCGGTATAGACGATGCACTCACGGATGGCGGTTTTGGAGATTTTCAGGTAATGCTCGAACTGGCTCTTGTTGCGAGAAGAACCCTCGGCAATGTTGAGGGAGATGTCGTAAGAAGAATGACAGAAGGAGTTGATGAGGTTGCGCTCCATATCGTTTTTGGGTTCGCCAATGTTTTGGATAAGCCATGTGCTGTAATCGGTAGATTTGGCATAGATACGGAGGTCTTCGAAACGGAAGAAACTGACAGGTTTTTCTTGTGCGTTGTCCATGGTAATAGTATTTAATTAATAATTAATTGAATTGTGATTTGTGATTTGTGACTTGTGACTTGTGATTGTGATTATTGAAATTTTATTTAAACAGTTCGGCGATAACATCTTTGCAACGTTCGGTAACGATGGGGCGCTTGATTTTGAGCGTCGGGGTGAGGCAGCCGTTGGTGGTGTCCCAAACGTCGTTGATGACTTTGAATTTCTTGATTTGCTCGGTGGATCCGAGGGTTTTGTTGTATTTGTCCATCACTTTGCCGTAGCGGGCGAGGGTCTTTTTGTCGGCCACCATCTCGTCGCGGGTATCACAATGGATGTGGTGACGCTCCTGCCACTCTTGGAGGAACTGGAAGTCGGGCACGATGATGGCGGCGGCGAATTTCTGGTTTTCGCCCACTACCATCATGTCGAGGATGAAGGGGCTTTCTTTGAATTTCTCCTCGATGACTTCGGGGTTGACAAATTTGCCCATGGAGGTTTTGAACATGGTTTTGGTGCGGCCTGTGATGCGGAGCTGCCCTTCGGGCTCGAAGGCTCCGGTGTCGCCTGTGTGGAACCAGCCCTCAGCGTCGATGGCCTGCCGGGTGAGTTCGGGCTGTTTGTAGTAGCCGAGCATAACGTTGGATCCGCGACAGACTATCTCGTTGGTGCCTTCCAGAATTTTGACTTCGATGCCGGGGAGGGGCAGACCTGCGGTGCCGAGTTTGCGACCGTGGGGTTTGGACGAGCTGACGGCGATGACGGGGGATGTTTCGGTGAGGCCGTAGCCTTCGTAGATGTTCATGCCGATGCAGGTGAAGAAGCGGGCCAGTCGGGGCTGGATGGCGCTGCCGCCCGAGACGAACATTTCGAGATGGCCTCCAAAGGCGTCACGGATGGTGCCGTAGACCAAGGCATTGGCCACTTGGCGACGTATCTTGAACCACCATGTCATGCCGTCGAGGTCGTATTTGGTGGCTAAGCGGAGCGACCAGTAGAAGATGCGTTTTTTAAAGCCTTTCATCTTCTCGCCTTTGCGGTAGATTCCGTCATACATTTTTTCGATGAAGCGGGGCACGGCGGTCATCATGTGAGGTTTGGCCACCTTCATGTTTTCGGCCACTTTGCCGATGTTTTCGGCATAGTAGGTCTCGTAGCCCATGTACTGGTAGAAATAGTTCATCATACGCTCATACACATGGCAGAGCGGGAGGAAGCTCATGGCGCGGGTGAAATGGGCCTTGGGGGTGTGCTGGACACCATACATGCAGGTGAGTATATTCTCGTGGCAAAGCATGACCCCTTTGGGGAATCCGGTGGTGCCGCTGGTGTAGATCATGGTGGCGACATCGCGGGTTTGGATGGAATCCTTGATAGCGGCAAGTTGCTCGGGTTGGGCGTTGGCGCGACCTTCATCCATCAGTTCGGCCAAGGTGGAGTAAGGGGTCTCGGGCTCTTTTTTGTCAATCATGATGACATTTTTGAGCGTGGTGAGTTCGGGAATGAGGTTCTTGACCTTGCGGAGCATCGACTCGTTTTCGAGAACAAGATATTTCACTTCGCAGTCGTTAAGGATGTAGCGGTAGTCATCCTCGCTAATGGTGGGATATATCGGCACGAGGACGGCACCTGTCTGCTGCACGCCGAGGTCGGTAAAATTCCATTCGGGGCGGTCGGCAGAAATAAGGGCCACATTGTCGCCACGGTTGATGCCTTGGTGCATAAAACCGTAACTGATGGCGTTGACTTTCTCAATATATTCGTCGATAAAGATTTTCTTCCACTCGCCGTCGTGTTTGGCCACAAGGACGGCACGGTCGGGTTTGGTTTGTTTGCGGTATTCAAGTAAATCAAATAATCTTGTAGGTTTGTCCATAACTTAGTTGATTGTAGTTATTTAGTAGTTTTATTGTATCTCGTCAAAATATTTCATGAACTGGGTGCGCATCGCCAAGGAGGTTTTCTCGGTAGGTTTGACGGCCAGTTTGCCACGGAAGTCGTCGATGCTTTGGTAGCCTTTTGACGACATCCATTCCTTGAGGCCGTTGTTGAGGGTGCGCATATAGCCGAGGCCGTTTTTGTAGAGGCACGAGGCCACCTGTACTGTGTTGGCGCCAGCCAAGAGGAGTTTGACAACATCGTCGGGGGTGCTGACGCCCGTGGTGGCGCTCAGGTCGCAACGGAGTTTGCGGCTCATGATGGCGGTCCAACGGAGGGTGTTATAGAGCTCTTCGGGGGTGGAGAGCACGGCGGCGTTGCAGACCTCTTGGGTGTCGGTGTTGATGTCCATCTGCATGGCTTTGTTGAACATGGTGATGCCTTGGATGCCCATCCACGAGAGCTGCTGCAGGAATTTGGCCATGTCAGTGAAATTGTGCCCAACTTTGATGCTGATGGGTATGGAGATGGATTTCTTGACTGTCTGAATGATGTTGTTGAAGGTACGCTCCACGTCCTCGGAGGAGAGGGAGGTCTCGTAAGGCAGGATGGCCATGTTCAGCTCCAAGGCGTCGCAGCCAGCCTCTTCGAAATATTTGGCGTAGGTGAGCCAGTTTTCGTAAGAGTAGCAGTTGATGCTGCCTATCACGGGGATGGTGAGGCGGCGTTTTGCGTCGCGGATGAAGGAGAAATGGCGGGAAAGGGAGTCGGCAGCCACATGTTGGGCGATGTATTCATAGCTCACGCCATAGTTGTCGACAGGAGCAAAGATATGGGTGTTGCGTTTGATGTCATAGATGATTTCTTCTTCGAAAACCGACTTTACCACCACGGCTCCCGCCCCAGCGACCTCCAGTTTGAGAAGGTTGTCGATGCTGGCCGTCAAACCACAGCTGGCGGCTATAATGGGGCTCTTCAAATCCAATCCCAAATATCTGACATTCGTACTCATTGCAACTTGTTTTTACTCCATAATAGACATAATAATCTAATTTGCAAAGATAATCAAAAAATATAGAAAAAACTTTTTTTATTCTTTTTTTTTCAAAAAAATCGCACAACAGCAACATTAACAATACATTGCGAAATGTTAAAAAAAATCGGATGACCACAAAATGTCGAATAATGAAAAATATTTTCGTTCCAAATGAAAAAAAATGACTAATTTTGCACTTTCGAAAAAAACAAAAAATATATAAGAATGAAAGAGCAAAACGAAGAGAAAAACATTGAGGTTAGTGGCGTTATCGCCAAAACCCAAGAGTTCTTTGAGAAGAACAAAAAGACCCTCATTATTGTGGCTTGTGCCATTGTGGCGGTAGGTTTGGGCATTTGGGCCTACATTGGCCTCATCGCCAATCCGCGCCAAGTGCGTGCCGCCGAAGACATGTTTGCCGCTGAGCAGTATTTTGGCGACGGCATTTTTGATCAGGCCTTGGAAGGCAACAGCGACTTCCTCGGCTTCCTCGACATCATCGACGAGTACGGCTGCACCAAGTCGGGCAACCTGGCCAAACTGTATGCAGGCATCTGCGAAATCAACCTCGGCAGATACAAGGATGCCATCAATCACTTGGACAGCTACAAGGCCGACGACATCTTCACCAAGGCCATCGCCAAGATGCTTATGGGTGACGCCTACGCCGAACTGAGCGATGCCGCCAACGCCTCGAAATACTACCAGAAGGCTGCCACGGAGTCCGACAACGTCATCACCGCCCCCGCCGCATTGTGGAAGGCCGGCATGATGGAGATCCAACTGGGCAACAAGGCCAAGGCCATCGAGCTGTTCCAGAGAATCAAAGACAGCTATCCTGAGAGCACCGAGTGGAACGAGGTGGACAAATATATCGCCCTCGCCGAATAAAAACTTCGAGTAAGAAAACCACACAAAACAGGGCCGCCCTTTGGACAGCCCTGTTTTGTTGTTTTGGTTGCTGATATTGGCCCGAAGTTCCAAACTTTTCTATTGGCTCCAGATTGTACGGAGGACTACTCTATAATCCTTATTCCTCGGGAAGCAGCACCTCGCCGAGGAGGCGGGCAGCAGAGGCTACAAGGTCGTTGCAGGAGTGTCCTGCACCTTGGATTTGCAACAGACGGGTGCAGTTGAGGTCGCCATGCTCGGCTTTGAATTGCTCGGCAAGGCCACGCACCATCATTTTCTGATTGCAAAGTCCGCACACCATGGCCATACCATTGACGCAGCCACAGGTCTGATGCAGACCTGAGAGGCCGCGACCGAAGGGAGCGGCCACATTGAAAGCAGCCTCGGGGGCGATGGGCAACATATCGGCGTAAGCCATCACAACCGCCTGACAGCAGTTGTGGCCATTCTCGTGAAGTCGGCGGGCTGCGGCCACACGGGCTTCAACATTCATACTATTATCGTTCATTTGCACTTTACCTTAACAACAATTTTCTTTACATCTCGGGGATCGTCCAAGCAGAGTTGCGGCTCGTGGGCATCGTCGGGGAATAAAATTACGAAACGACCTTTGCCCAGCACCACCTCGGTGGCGGGTTCTTCGTGGGCAAAGAAAGCCACATCTCGTTCGATATCATAGGGCGAAATGCAACAACTAAGTTCATCGAGTGGCCGCACCAAGACCCGTTCTTCGCCAGAAAGGAGGAACTGGATGTCGATATACTTGCGATGAGCCTCGAAGCCCTTAGGGTTCTGCACCTTGGTACTATATTGGTCGACATTGGCGTAGCAATCGTGAGGCAACTCATGGTGACCAAGCTGCAAATCAGGCGTTGCGGAGCGGATGAAACGGAGTCCTTCGACTATGCCTGGCATCATGCCAGCGTAGCGTTCAAGATTATCTATTGAGTCGTATATCATAACATTAATATTCTGTCAGTTGTGTAAACATTCGCCACCCGACAGCCTGCTTGTAATTCTCATAACTCCCCACAGGAATACGCACAGGAATATCCAAGTCCACCCCATCAAACGAGGACTCGTTGAGCAGAGGAGGATTGTCGGCAGAGGTGACTATCTCGGCTATTTTTGTGCAGCCTTCAAAAGCCCCCTCGCCCATGTCCTTTATGCTTCGTGGGAGCACCAGTTTCTTTATTCGGCTGCAGCCTTTGAAAGCGAAGTAGCGTATGGAGGTGACGGTGTAAATGGTGGTGTCGTCATCCTCGGGATTCTCTGATCGCGGAGGGGTGACGAACTCGGGTATGGAAACCTGTCCCATGGGCTTGGAAAAGCCTTTCCACGGCTTTTCTTCCGAAGGGCCAGGATAGGTCACTTCCACTGTGGCACCATGTTTGCCGCCTGTGCTGGTAATGTAGAAATAGAGGGTGTTGCCCCCTATGGTCTTGGCGAAATCATAGTCTTGAGCCGCAAGCATCAGCGGCATCACAACCAATAATAATGCAAATATCTTTTTCATCGTCTGTTAGTTTTCTTCATTCTGTCCCAATCGACCAGACTGCCCAATGCGAAGAACAAGCCCATCAAGAACACCACAAGGGTTCTGAAGGCAAACCAATTATGGAGGTAGGTATGGTCGGCGGCGAAAACGAACCACGCAAAGGGGCCCAAAGCAGTTATGGCGCACAACACCGAGGCCTTGACACCTTGGCGGTTGAAAAACAGCACCGCCAACACTATCAATACGATGGCTGTAATGCAAACGTAGGGCCAACCTATCAAATCGAGATTGTGCTGCACCGCGTCCCAGCGGGTGAACTCGGCCTCGACACCCGAACGCAGCCCAAACTGGCTGGCGCCATCGTGCAACACATCGTAGGGGGTCAGCGCCGACCCTATCAGCCATTTCGACACCCATGTGCCACCATAGCCCAAAGCCCAAAGCAACGAAGGACAGGCCATGTCACATATTCCTTTACCCAAAGATTCCTGAGCCAGATCCTCCCGTTTTTTCAAAAGATAAACGCACATGGGCACACCCCAAGTAATCAAAGGGCAAGTCAGCAGGTCAAAAAAAGCCGTCAACGACCCTATCACAAAAAGCAGCATCACCATATTGCCCGTAGTTTTCACCCTGTAGATCACCCACAACGTGGCCGCCAATGAAATCAGCAACACAGGCAAAAACTGTATCGAGAACTGCATCATAAACACGGTGCACAGCAGCCACGATAGCAGAAAAAGCACGGCAGACCACAATCCCAGTGTCTTCCCCATAGCCACCACTGCCCACAGCAGGGTAAGCGACGAGAGGAGATAGAACAACACACGCAAACCCGTGTAGTCATCCATCTGGAGTAGAAAGCGCATTAATAAGGTGCTGCCGTGCCAATATCGCGGATAATATATCGTCTTGTGAGGTGCATCATCACTCTCCAGCATCTTGCGAAGCGACTCGGTTTGTGGCAATCCGCCATAATCCGTTCTGGGCATCAACAGCATGGATGTCAACAAACTGTCCTTGCCGCCCATACAGGCCTGATTGATAATCAGCGCGTCGGTAAAATTATCCATACGGAAGGGCTCTTTGTGCAGAATGGGATACTCATAATCGTTGCACAAATCCTGCCGCACAATGGTGGAATAGGCATGTTTGCGGATAGGTTCATTGGGCAACAGATTGGCTACAAAGGCAAAGAGCATGTACCCCGCCAATAGCCCCACGAACACCAGCAAATATCTCACTACGTTGCGTCTCATACCGCTCCCAAGTTTATTCATTATGCTTAATCAGTTGAAGTTCGTAATTCTTTCTATCCTTCGTGACAATCACATCCAAGCACAACCCCGTGAAGACCGACATCATGGCCCCCAACAGCAGAAACAGCGAGAAGAACAGCGTGGGGAACCTGGGCACCAACCCCGTCTGGAAATACTCCACCAGCACCGGAATCACCAGCACTACAGCCACCACAGTCAGCAACAATGCCAGCCAAACAAAGAAACGCAGCGGACGATATTCTTTATACAGGACAAAAATAGTCTTCAACACACTCAGCCCGTCCGAGATAGTGTTCAGTTTCGACACACTCCCTTCGGGCCTGTCGCGATACTCCACCTGCACTTCTCGCAAAAGGAAGCGTTTGTCGAGGGCATGGATGGTCATCTCGGTCTCAATCTCAAAACTGCCCGACATCACGGGAAAAGTCTTCACAAAGCGGTGACTGAAGGCCCTGTAGCCTGTCATGATGTCGTGGATGTCGCTATGCCAAAAATGGCGTATCAACGCCCGCACAATCCTATTGCCGTTATTATGGAAGAGGCGCTTGTTCTCCTCAAAATAGGTCGACGAGAGCCTGTCGCCTATAACCATATCCACCCCTTCCTCCAGCACAGGCTTCACCATCTGGAGAGCCTGCTCGGCAGGATAAGTATCGTCGCCGTCGGCCATAAGATAACAGTCCGCCTCCACCTCGCGGAACATACGCCTAATCACATTGCCTTTGCCCTGCACAGGCTCCTTACGCACAATGGCACCCGCCGCCAAAGCCATCTCAGCCGTGCGGTCGGTGGAATTATTGTCATAAACATACACATCGGCCTCGGGTAACGCGGCACGAAAATCGGCCACCACCTTCCCTATCGTCGGCTCCTCATTGTAGCAGGGTATCAGTACGGCAATTGTCATAGCAAGATAATTTGATATATATATAAACGCCACAATCTTCATTTTATTGTATAAAGTCACACAAATTCAAGTCAAAAAACAACATACTCCATAGTGCAATTCGCTGCTGTTGAGAAAGGGAAATGCACGAATCAGCTTATAGACAGCTCGTAAAAACTCATTTTTCAAACGGCGGTTTTTTACAATATCTCGACAATGGTTTGGGTGATGCCGTTGAAGACAAACTCATCGCCCTCTTTAAGTCCTTTAACGGCCATATAGATAGGCGTCTGGGCACTAATGGCGAAAAACACCTCTTGCGGAACGCTCTCGGGGCTCTTGTAGGGCACCATGAATTTGCCCGCTCCCACGCTGAGGAAGAATTTTTGCTTATTGGTGACAACAATGGCACCATGTTCGGCACTATGGAAGGGAGGCTGTTTGAGCAGTTCCTGTAAAGCCCTTATGCTTGCGTTGGCGTTGGACAACTGCTTGGCATACATATCGCGTGCCCGCATCATCTTGGTGCGGTAGCTGTCGTAGCGGTCAACATTGGCGCCATAGTCGTTGCTCTGCTGCTGTGCCGAATCCATCTCCTGCTTGGCCGTGGCGGCCACATACTGCTGCTGCTCGATGCAGGCTTGGATAATCCGAATACGTCGTTGTTCTTTGGTCATGGCTTTGGATGGAATAGGGTGGCTCTGTTGAAAGAGCCGCCCTATTACTAATATTACTATGTGATGATTAGATTCTGCCGGGATAAACCTTCAGAGCCTCTTCGAGGCACTTGACGGCGTGTTTGAGGTCGTCGATGCAGAGGCAGTAGGTGATACGGGCCTGATGGCGGCCATCCTCGGGGTTGACATAGAAACCGGTGGCGGGAGCCATCATGACGGTTTCGCCGTTGTAGTTGAAGTCGGTGAGGAGCCATTTGCAGAACTTGTCGCTATCGTCGACGGGGAGGTCGACCACGGTGTAGAAGGCGCCTTTGGGATTGGGGCAGAAGCATCCGGGGATTTTGTTGATGCCTTCGACGATGACGTTGCGGCGTGCCACATACTCCTTGGCCACGGCGTCGAAATACTCCTGAGGAGTATCAACGGCGGCTTCGCCGAAAATCTGGCCGAAGCTGGGGGGGGAGAGACGGGCCTGTGCCAGACGCATGGCGATGCTGTAGACCTCTTCGTTGCGGGTGACCATACATCCCACGCGGGCACCACAGGCGCTGTAGCGTTTGGAGACGGAGTCGAAGAGGATGACGTTCTTCTCGAGGCCTTCCAACTGCATGACGCTGAAGTGTTCATTGCCATCGTAGCAGAACTCGCGATAGACCTCGTCGGCAAAGAGGAAGAGGTCGTGCTTCTTCACGATTTCGGCAACCTTGAGCAGTTCCTCCTTGGTGTAGAGGTAGCCTGTGGGGTTGTTGGGGTTGCAGATCATGATGGCGCGGGTGTGGGGGGTGATGGCCTTTTCGAACTCCTCGATGGGAGGCAGGGCGAAGCCGGACTTGATGTCGCTGGGGATAGTCTTGATGGTGGCGTCGCAGAGCTTGGCGAAAGTGTTATAGTTGGTGTAGTAGGGTTCGGGGATGATGATTTCGTCGCCAGGGTTGAGGCAGACGGTGAAGGCGAACTGAAGGGCCTCGCTACCGCCAGTGGTGACGATAATCTGGTTGGGGTTCACCTCGATGCCGTGGCGGTGATAGTACTCGCAGAGTTTCTTGCGGTAGGACATGTTGCCCGCGCTGTGGCTGTAGGCGAGGACACCGATTTCGGTGTTGGCCAACACCTTGAGGGCACCCTTGGGGGTCTCAATGTCGGGTTGGCCGATGTTGAGGTGGTATACATGGATGCCGCGCTCCTTGGCTGCATCGGAGAAGGGGACGAGTTTGCGGATTGCCGACTGGGGCAGTTCGTTACCTTTTTTGGAAATATTGGGCATAACTATAAATTGATAATTGATTATTGACAATTAGAAATAAATGAAAAATTAAGAATGAAGAATGAGGCGGTAGCCATACTCTTGATTCTTAATTTTCACTTCTGAATTAAAATGTTGCCATTACTGGACACTTGTGGGGTTGACCACGTTGCCCTTGATTTTCACCACCACGCGGGGTTCGTTGATGGCGTTGGAGGTAATGGTGACGGTCTTGGTGAAGCCACCCACATTGTTGGTGTTGTAGCGGACGCCGATTTCGCCAGCTTTGCCAGGCATGACGGGCTTCTGAGTCCATTTCGGAGTAGTGCAGCCGCAGCTGGCACGCACGGACGAGAGGATGAGGGGTTCGTCGCCAGTGTTGGTGAAGGTAAAGGTGCAGTTACCGTCGCCACCCTTCTGGATGGTACCGTAGTTGTGTTCCCTCTCGGCAAAAACAATCTTGGGGCCGTGCAGGTTGTCTAAAACGGTTACATTTTTTTCTTCCTGAGCGTTTACTGCGCCCATCGTCATGGCGGCGAACAGGCAGAACAAAATCAGTTTCTTCATGATGGTGTATTGTTTTTAATTTGTTTTCCTTTTTAGTATCGTCTCGTTTCGAAAAATTGCATTTGGAGCCAAATTGAGGCGGTTCCGGAACCCTTTTTCATCAATTCAACGTCACTAAATAACACAAAAAAAAATATTTTATTGTGTGCTATGCAAAAAATATTTCTGTTTTTATTTTTTTTGAGGGCCGAGAAGCCGGAACATCCGGAATATCCTGAACTCCGGAGAGGCCAAAACATCCGGAAGAACCGGAGAATTCGGAATACCCAGAATATCCGGAAGAACTGGTCTTTCCGAAGACTCCGGAGGAACCGGTTTTGGGGGAGGGCGAGGGGCTGTTTGTGTGTGTTGAAAAAAAAGGTTTAAAAAAGTATAAATAAATAAAAAAAATTATGTATCTTTGCAAATTGGTATTTGGAACAAGACCAACAACAATTATTAATCACATAAAACTAATATTATGGCATTTAAAGGACAAATCGTAATCGATACCGAGCACTGCAAGGGCTGCGGCGTATGCCTCGAAGCCTGCCCGATGCACTGCATCGAGTTATCGAAAAATGTAAACGGCAAAGGTTACAACTACACCCATGTCGTAAACGACAACTGCATCGGTTGCGCCAGCTGCGCAATGGTGTGCCCGGACGGCGTGATCTCCGTCTACAAAGTCAAATGTTAAACAAGTAAAAAGTAAAATAAACATGGCAAAAGAACTGAAATTAATGAAGGGCAATGAGGCTATTGCCCGCGCTATGATTGCCAGCGGTACGGACGGCTACTTCGGCTATCCTATCACTCCGCAGTCGGAAGTTATGGAAACTCTGATGTCCGAGAAGCCCTGGGAGACCACTGGCATGGTGGTTCTGCAGGCCGAGTCAGAGCTTGCCTCCATCAACATGGTTTACGGCGGTGCCGCTACCGGTAAGAAAGTCGCCACCTCCTCCTCTTCCCCCGGAATCTCGCTGATGCAGGAAGGTCTGACCTACCTGGCAGGTGCCGAAATTCCCTGCGTCATCATGAACGCCATGCGCGGCGGCCCCGGCTTGGGCACCATCCAGCCCGCACAGAGCGATTATTTCCAGAGCGTGAAGGGCGGCGGCCACGGTGACTACCAGCTCTACACCATCGCTCCTTCGAGCGTGCAGGAAATGTACGACTTCGTGTTCGATGCTTGGGACATCGCTTTCAAATATCGCAACCCCGTCCTGATTCTCACCGATGGCGCCATCGGCCAGTGCATGGAGAAGTGCTACACCCGCGACTATGTTCCCCGTTGGACCGAGGAAGAGCGCCGCGCCAATGCTCCTTGGGCCACTTGGGGCAAACCCGCCAACCGCGGTCACAACATCATCACCTCTCTCGAACTCGAAAGCTCCCGTCAGGAGGTCTTCAACCAGAAACTTCAGGCCAAATACCGCGAGATGGAAGAGCACGAGGTGAAGTTTGAGGCCCTCAACTGCGAGGATGCCGACTACATCTTCGTCGCCTACGGCACCTCCGCCCGTATCGCCATGAAGTCGATGGAACTGGCTCGCGCCAAGGGTCTGAAGGTCGGTCTGCTCCGCCTCATCACCCTGTTCCCCTTCCCCAAGAAGGAAATTGCCCGCCTGGCCAAACAGGTCAAGGGTATGCTCTGTGTCGAGATGAGCGCAGGCCAAATGATAGAGGACGTGAAACTCGCTGCCGAGTGCCGCATTCCTATCGAGCATTACGGCCGCTTCGGTGGTATCATCCCCACTCCCGAAGAAGTTCTCGAAGCAATGGAAACCAAAATCATAAAATAAGACAATCATGGCAAATTTAGATATAGTAAAACCTGAGAATCTGGTTTACACAAAGACCAAAGTGCTGACCGACAACGTTATGCACTACTGCCCCGGCTGCGGCCACGGCACAGCTCACCGCATCATCGCCGAGGTTATCGACGAGATGGGTATCCAAGACAAGACCATCGGTGTCTCCCCCGTCGGATGCTCCGTGATGGCTTACAACTATTTTGACGTGGACTTCCAGGAGGCCGCCCACGGTCGCGCTCCAGCAGTTGCCACAGCTATCAAGCGCCTCAACCCCGACTGCTTCGTCTTCACCTATCAGGGCGATGGCGACCTCGCAGCTATCGGCACCGCTGAGACCGTCCACGCTGCCAACCGCGGCGAGAACATCACCATGGTGTTCATCAACAACGGTATCTACGGCATGACTGGCGGCCAGATGGCTCCCACCACCCTCGTGGGCATGAAGTCCGCCACTACCCCCTACGGCCGTCGCGTCGACCTGAACGGCTATCCCCTGCGCATCACCGAGATGCTCGCCACCCTGCCCGGCACCTACTATGTGACCCGTCAAAGCGTCCACACTCCCGCCAACGTGCGCAAGGCCAAAGCCGCCATCCGCAAGGCTTTCGAGAACCAGAAACTTGGCAAAGGCCTCTCCTTCGTCGAGATCGTCAGCAGCTGCAACAGCGGTTGGAAGATGACCCCCGTACAGGCCAACAAGTGGATGGAAGAGAACATGTTCCCCAACTATCCTCTGGGCGACATCAAAGTTGACGGCAAGATTGCCGAAGGCATCACCGCCGACCGTCTCGTGGTCTCCAGCCCCTTAACCGTTGTCAATAAATAATTATGTGAAAAGTGAATTGTGAAAAGTGAACGGACGGGCGCAAGCCGTTATGCGGCAGCCATCCCAGTCACAAATCACCAGTCACAGGTCACAAAAAATAAAACATTACAATCATGACAGAAGAAATTATCATCGCCGGTTTCGGTGGACAGGGTGTCCTCTCCATGGGTAAAATCCTTGCCTACTCTGGCGTTATGGAAGATAAAGAAGTCTGCTGGATGCCCTCCTACGGCCCCGAGCAGCGTGGCGGTACCGCCAACGTGACCGTCATCGTCAGCGACGAGCGTATCTGCTCGCCCATCATCAGCAAATACGACACCGCCATCGTCCTCAACCAGCAGTCGCTCGACAAATTCGAAAAGACTGTGAAGCCCGGCGGCTTGCTGATTTACGACCCCAACGGAATCACCAAAGAACCCACCCGTAAAGACATCAACATCTACAAGATCGCCGCTACCGAGAAGGCTCAGGAAATGGGCATCTCCAAGGTGTTCAACATGGTCGTCCTCGGTGGTTTCTTGAAACTGAAACCCATCGTTGGAAGCGAATTCATCCACAAGGGTCTTGAGAAATCCCTCCCCGAGCGTCACCACAACCTCATTCCCCAGAACGAGGAAGCTATCGAACTCGGCAAGGGCCTCATCGTCCCCGT
>JAZUFY010000060.1:0-10203 GCA_045640925.1 Bacteroidales bacterium | reverse complement strand
AATATGTTTTTAGAGGGGACGGCCGCCACGGTAGAAGTGTTTGCTCCAATAGCTGTCGTCGAGACGGCTGATGATGACGCCTCGGGAGGTGGAGGAGTGGGCAAAGAGGCCGTCTTTGAGGTAGATGCCCACATGCGAGACGCGCCCTTTGCTGTTGGTGAAAAAGACGATGTCGCCTTCGCGGAGGTCGTCCTTGGAGATGAGGGTGACATCTTGCTGGATGTCGTTGGAGACTCGGTGGAGTTTTTTGTTGTAGACCTCTTTGAAGATATGTCCGACGAAGGCGGAGCAGTCGACACCCGCCTTGGTGGTGCCGCCGTAGAGGTAGGGTGTGCCCATCCATTCTTTGATGGCTTCGTAGAGTTTTGGGTTCTCGCCTTCGGTAACTTCGAGGCCGAGGGCATTGACGCGACCTTTGGCATCGTCGGCGACGGTGGGGACGTAGGGCACTTCTTTGACATATTCGTCGACGTAGAGTTCGCCGAGAGAGAAGTCCTCCTCTTCAAGATCTTTGGACATGAATTTTTCGACCGACTCGCACGAGGTGAACAGTGCGGTGGAGAGGAGGCAATATAATAGTATAAATAAATATTTACGCATGTATGGTGACTGCCGAAGGTGGCTATTCTTGTTTGACAATGAAAATGTCTTCGTTGTTGCGGCGCATGTAGTAGTGCTCACGACCGTAGGCTTCGATGGCGTCGGGATCGGAGATAAGCGACACGGCTTCAAGACTGTCGTGGTGGAGGTCTTTTTCAATCATATCGGATTCGCGGTCAAGTTCTTTCAGTTCGCGCTTGAGCCGGTGGGTGACCATGAGGTTGTTCTCGCCGAGGAAAAGGAAAAAAATCAAGAAAATAAGGGTTGCAGCCACATATTTGTTCTTGATGATTTTCCAGAGTGTTTTAAAAAATTTCTTCATTGTGTGTGCTTACTATAGAGAGGTCAAAAATGTATGCTAACGTACTCTTAGGCGCTGTCCGTCGCGGATACGGTCGGAGCGGAGGCCGTTGAGTTTTTTGAGTTTGTGAACAGTAGTGCCATGTTTTCTGGCTATAGTGGTGAGGGTCTCGCCACGACGCACCTTGTGGTAGGCACTGGCAGAGGTGACAGCCTGTGTGGCCCTTTTAACCTCCTGGGCTACGACAGGTGTGTGCGTGAGGGAGTCTTCGGAATAGGCAAAGATGGTGTCGGCCCAATTGATGAGGTCGGTCATCTTGTCCATGGGCAGACAGAGAGGATAAGAGCCTCCTTCGCCAGGAATCATATCGGCACGGTACTGCGGGTTGAGGGTGCGCAGTTCGCTCATGCTGACACCGGTGTACTGGCTGACGTAGCAGAAAAGCATGTTGCGTTCAACCATCACAGTGTCGGTGCGCAGAGGTATGTTGATGCGCGAGGGGTGCAGGCCGTGTTCGGAGTAGAAATTCATAACGTAGGTGGCGGCGATGAAGGCGGGGATATATCCACGGGTTTCGCGGGGGAGGTAGCCATAGATTTCCCAGAAGTCGTGTTTGCCGCCAGAGCGTGCGATGGCCTTGTTGATATTGCCAGGGCCGCAGTTGTAGGCGGCTATGGCGAGGGTCCAGTCGTGGAAGATGCCGTAGAGGTCGTGGATATAGTGGGCGGCGGCATCGCTGGACTTGTAGGGGTCGCGGCGCTCGTCGATCAACGAATTGACTTCGAGGCCGTAGTTTTTGCCCGTGGTATACATGAACTGCCAGAGGCCTGCGGCACCCACACGCGAAGTGGCCTGGGGGTTCATGGCCGACTCGACGATGGTGAGATATTTGAGTTCCTCGGGCACTCCGTAGCGGGCCAGCGACTCCTCAAAGAGGGGATGGTAGTATTCGGAAAGGGTAAGCATGATGTCCATGCGAGAACTCATGCGGTTGAGGTACATACGGATGTAGGAACGCACCTGGCTGTTGAAGGTCATAGGGATGACGGTGTGGAGCGATGACAGACGGCGGGCTATGACCGAGTCGGGGACAAGGTCGAAGGAGGCTGTGCTGCCTACAGATGTTTTCTGCTTGCGGTTGGCCGAAGCATATTTTGACATGACGTAGGAATTGAGCAAACTGTCGTAGTTGGCGACAAACTGGTTGGCCATGGCTTCGGCTTCGCCATCGGAAGAATTACGGATTTGCGCAGAGACAGGGGTGGCCACAAGGGTGATAAGAACGACCCCTAAAGTATGCCTTATTATAGTTTTAATCTTATTCATAACAGTAAATATTCAAAATGCAAAAATACGAAAAAAAATCGAACCTCTGAGCAAAATCTCGCACTTATATATTTCTTCACTTACAAAACACTGTAGAACATCGAATTAACAATTTATTTTAACATTAAAAAAAATATTTTAAGAGTGTATTATTTTTGTGTCGATTTTTTTTAGTATCTTTGCCCACACGAAAAAGAACAACATAATAATATTACAATCATGGAAATCAATATCACTGAACAAAATTTTGATGAGATTCTTGCCAACAACTCTGTTGTGATGGTCGATTTTGGAGCCACCTGGTGCGGCCCCTGCAAAGCCCTCGCTCCCGTGGTGGAGGAGATAGCCAACGAATACGAAGGCCGTGCCGTGGTGGGCAAAGCCGACGTGGAAGAATGTTCGGACATCGCCGCCCGTTTTCGCATCCGCAACGTACCTACCGTACTGTTTTTCAAGAATGGCGAGCTGAAAGACAAGAGCGTCGGAGGTGTGCAGAAAAAGACCCTCACCGACAAATTGGACGCCCTGCTGTAGCAGATAGCTGATGTTTGAAGAGATAGAAAAATACAAATCGCTGGACTTCTATGCCCGCCAGGTGGTTGAAGGTTTCATCACTGGTTTGCACAGAAGTCCTTTCCATGGTTTCTCGGTGGAATTTGCCGAGCATCGACAGTATTCGACAGGCGAATCAACCCGCAACATCGACTGGAAACTCTACGGACGCACCGACAAATTGTTTGTCAAGCGTTTTGAGGAGGAAACAAATCTTCGATGCCAGCTGGTGATTGACCACAGCAGTTCGATGCTGCTGCCCACCGAAGGCCAAGGCAACTTGAAAAGCCCCAACAAACTGACGTTCGCCTGTTTTGCGACTGCTGTGATTAGCGAAATGCTGCTCCGACAAAGGGATGCATTCGGATTATCGCTGCTGAGCAAAGGCATCGACTTGCAAACAGAATGCCGCAGCAGTCGCGTACACCAGCAATATGTGTTGCAGTTGTTGGAAAAAGAGCTTCGGGAACCCATGCCTGGCGACCGCAAGGGCGATGCTGTGCTGAGAAACACCGACATAGCCGAAGCCTTACACCTCACAGCAGAGTCGTTGCACCGACGTTCGTTGGTGGTCATCTTCACCGACGCTTTGGTCAAGCCCGAAGACAAAGACCCCCTCATGGATGCCCTGAGACACCTGCGGCACTGCAAGCATGAGATTTTGTTGTTCCACACGCTGCACCATGGTCACGAAATAGATTTCGACTATCCCAACCGTCCCACCGAATTTATCGACCTGGAAAGCGGGAAAAAGTTGAAAGTGGTGCCCAGCGAAGTGGCCGAGAACTATCGCAAACAAATGGAACAGCAAACGGCGGAACTGAAACGGCACGCCATACAGTACCGCATAGACTACCAGCCTGTTGATATCGCTTTGGGAGTGGAGCAGGTGCTGCTTCCATACCTGCTGAAGAGAGGCAAAAAGATGTGACAGAGAGACAAATATTGGCGTTTCAAAAGTTAAATATTATCTATAATAATAAATATATCAATTTTTTTTCTTATCTTTGCAATCGGAAAATTTTGAAAATAATAAACAAATATACCATACAACAATGAGCACAAAAAAGTATACCTTAGTCATCAACCCCGGCGCGACCTCGACAAAGGCCGCCATCTACGAAGGTGAGACCGAAGTATTCACCGAGAACCTCTCCCACCCCATTGAGGAAATCCAGAAGTTCCACGAAGTGGCCGACCAGTTCGACTACCGCAAAGGCGCCATCCTCGACATGCTGAAAGCCCACGGCATCGGCACCGATGAGATTGCCATCGTTATGGGCCGTGGCGGCCTCACCCGCCCCTGCGAAAGCGGTGCCTACCGTGTCAACGACCTCATGAAGCAGGAATGCCATGCCGGTATTCAGGGCAAACACGCATGCAACTTGGGTGCCCTCATCAGCGACTCCATCGCCAGCGAAATAGGCCTTGACTGCGCCTACATTGCCGACCCTGGCATCGTTGACGAGCGTCCCGACTACGCCAGAATCACAGGTCACCCCATCTTCGATCTTGACCCAAGCCGCGAAGGCGCCATCTGGCACTGCCTGAACCAGAAGATGACCGCCAAACTGTATGCCCGCGAACTGGGCAAGAAATACGAGGATTTGAACCTCATCATCGCCCACATGGGTGGCGGCGTGAGCGTGGGTGTGCACGAACATGGCCGTTGTGTGGATGTCAACCGCGCACTCTGCGGCCTCGGCGCTTTCTCGCCCACCCGTTGCGGCAGCATCAATGCCAACAAACTGGTCGAGGTGGCCTGCAGCGGCAAATACACCGAAGCACAGCTGAAGAAAATCATCACCGCTGAAGGTGGTTTCGTGGCTTACCTTGGCACCAACGACGCCTACGACGTGGAGAAGAGAGCCATTGCCGGCGATGAAAAATGCCAGCTTCTGGTCAATGCTTTCTGCTATCAGGTGTCGCTCGAAATCAGCCGCCTCGCAGCAGCTGTTAACGGCAAGGTGGACGCCATCCTCCTCACCGGCGGCATTGCCTACAGCAAGCCCTGGATGCAGATGATTACCGACCGTGTCAGCTGGATTGCTCCCGTGAAGGTCTACAAAGGCGAAAACGAAATGCTCGCCCTGGCCATCTGCGGCAAGGAAATCCTCGACGGTGTTGCTCCTAAAGAATACAAATAGAATAAAGCCTTTTGATAAAGATAGCTATCGCGAGACCTCTCGCGATAGCTATTTGTAATAAACTTATATTGAAATATTATTAGTACCGTATAATAATTTAATAATGAAGAAGATTGTTTTACTCGTTGCCGTCGTTGCCCTGGGATGGGCAGCAACAGCACAAGATGTCACCATCAAGCGTGGCAAAGTCACTATGAGCGAGGCCGACTACAACTTGCTCAAAGCCAAGGCTGACGCCTACGAAAACACACGCAAGGCCCTTGACGAAACAACCGCCGCCTATCAGAAACAACAGCAGATGAACGATATGTACCGTCCCATCGTGCTCAAGAACTTCAACGATTCGGCTTCATACGCCATCGGTAAGGACATCTATCAGAGCTGGCTCCAACAGAACCTCGGCATCAACGGCCAGGCCGCAGGCCAGTCGATGATTGACTGCTACAAAGGTCAGAACACTTGGACAGAAGCCATGATGCGCCCCCTGCTGCAGCGTTTCCAGCAAGAGTTTGAAAAACGCCAGCGCGAGGAACAGGAAAAAATGATGGCCAGCAAGGACGACAATATTGCCAAGGGCAAGAAATTCCTCGAAGAGAACGCCCTGAACAAATCTGTCTATCAGACCCAAAGCGGCCTGCAATACAAGATTGTAAAGAAAGGCAACGGCAAGAAACCCAAAGCCACCGACAGAGTGAAGGTGCACTACACCGGCAAACTGATTGACGGCAAAGTGTTCGACAGCAGTGTGCAGCGTGGCGAGCCTATCGAATTAATGCTCAACCAAGTCATCCCTGGCTGGACCGAGGGTCTGCAACTGATGGACGAGGGCTCCTCGTACACACTCTATATCCCCTATCAATTGGGATACGGCGAACAGCCTGCCGGAGAGATTCCTCCTGGATCGACCCTGATTTTCGATGTCGAACTGCTTGAGATTCTTCCTGGTCAGCCCCAACAAGGTGTCCAAATCAAGAGTGGCAAGAAATAATCTTTGCACAATAAGACATCGATGAATAGTTTCGGCACTACATTTCGGCTGACCACCTTTGGCGAATCTCACGGTTCGGCCATAGGAGGCATCGTTGACGGATGCCCAGCAGGAATTGCTATAGACCAAGACTTTGTGGATGCAGAGTTGCGCCGTCGTCGCATAGGCGACGGCGCAATGATTTGCGACATCACCTCACGACAGGAGGAAGATAATGTGGAGTGGCTCAGCGGCATCTATGAGGGCAAAACACTCGGCACCCCCATCGCTTTCCTTATCCACAACAAGGACTGCCGCGAAGCGGACTATGCGTTGTTGAGAGATTGTTTCCGTCCTGGTCACGCCGACTATACCTACCAACAAAAATATGGTCACCGCGACCACAGAGGCGGCGGCAGGGCCTCGGGACGTGAGACTGCGGTACGCGTTGTGGCTGGGGCTCTGGCCAAGCAGATACTTGCCCAACAAAACATACATATTGCCGCAAAATTGGCAAATCCACACATCTGCTGCATCATCAAGGGATTACCCGCAGGTGTTGGAGAGCCCATCTTCGACCGATTGAACGCACGTCTGGCCTATGCCATGTTCTCCATTCCCTCCTGTATGTCGTTCACCATGGGCGACACACCCGAAGCTTGGATGTTGTCACGCAACGAGTTTCCCGACCAATGGACCACAAAAGGCGAGGCGGAAACCTTGACCCAGACCAACCATTGCGGAGGTATTCAAGGAGGCATAAGCAATGGTATGCCCGTGGTGTTCTATATTGGATTTCACCAACCGGTGACTAACCCCGAAGGTATGAATTGTCGAACTTCTGAAGGCGACATCGTCAATGTGGCACCCCATGGAAGACACGATCGAGACCATTATTCGCGCATTCCCGTGATTGTGGAATCGATGGCAGCCATAACCATTTTAGATCTGTTATATCAACAAAAATGAAAAAATTATTTCCTTTATTATTCGTTGCAATATTTTTCATTTCGTGCAACAACAAAAGTTTCACCATTGAAGGAACGCTGGAAAACGGCGCAGGAAAGGTGATTTATATTGAAGAACTCACGCCCGACGAGGTCATCTTCCTCGACTCCATCACCTTGGACAGCAAAGGCTCGTTCAGCTACAAATACAAAATGCCGTACAAGACTTTCTACAACCTCCACGTCAGCGAATACGACTATGTGGTGCTCCTGCCCGATGAAGGCGAAACAATCTCTATCAAAGGCGACTATGCCAATCTGCAAGGTTCGTATATGCTCAAAGGGGCTGGCGAGTCACAATTGCTGTGGCAGTTGCAGGACTATACCAACGACGGTATCAGCACCCTCCTGGAGATTGGTGCCACGGAGAAGCAGAACAAGCAACTTTTGGCAGAAGGGAAAATCAGCGAAAAAGAATATCAGGCGGCACATCAAGCGACCGATTCTATATACATGGCCACATACTTGGACCAGCAGAACTATGTTTTCAACTTTATCGAAGAGAATATGGGATCTTTGGCCACGATTATCGCTTTGTACAAACCTTTCAACGTGAACCACCCGTTGGTCAATCCCGAGGTTAATTTTGAATACTACGACCTCGTGCTGCAAGGGTTGGAAGAGAGTCTGCCCGAGAATCCTCACACGCTCAATTTCAAAAACACGGTAGAACACCTGCGCTACAACAATGGCATGTAAAAAACTATATTTCATCACTGACGCCCATCTGGGTGCAGGCAACGACCCTCGCTCACGCGAGAAAGAGCTCTGCACCCTGTTGGACAAGATGAAAGAGGATGCCGACACCATTGTATTTTTAGGCGACATGTTCGACTTCTGGTTCACCTATCGCTATGTCGTTCCCCGTGGGCATATCCGTCTGTTGGGACGTATGGCAGAGATGGCCGATGCTGGTATCAAACTGCACTTTTTTATCGGCAACCACGATATGTGGATGTTTGATTATCTGCAAAACGAGATGTCTATCACTATGCACGACGAGCCAGATATCATAGATTTTGACGGAAAACGTTTCCTGGTGGGTCATGGCGACGGACTGGGGCACCAGGACAAGAAATACGATGTGCTGAGATGGATTTTCCGCAACAAATTCAACCAAAAGATGTTCTCCCTCCTGCCTGAGTGGGCCACTTTCGGTGTGGCTACAGGTTGGAGCCGCAGCAGCAGAAAAGGACACATCAAACACAATCCCAAGATTTTCGAATATCAGGGCGACGACAAAGAGGGCATCGTCATCTACTGTCGTCAAAGACTGCAAAACGAGAAGATCGACTACTGTGTCTTCGGACACCGCCACACCCCACTGGTGAGAAACATCAGCGCCGACAATGGCAATAGTGCTGTCTATGTCAATGTCGGCGACTGGCTGATGCACCGCAATTATGCAGTCTATGCTGACGGAGAGTTGGTATTAAATGACGGGTTGTAGAAGCAGAAATGTCCGTCGATGACATCAATGATGACGGTGTCGTTGGTTTTGATTTTATCTTCCAAAATCTCACGTGACAACTCATTGAGGATCTCGCGCTGGATGACACGTTTGACAGGACGGGCACCCATGGCGGGGTCGTAGCCTATATCGGCCAAATGATCAAGGGCCTCTTCAGTGGCGCTGATGAGCACCTCATTCTTCTCCAACATCTTGGCAACAATGTCCAACTGAATCTTCACCACGGAACGGATTTGGCTTTTGGTCAAGGGGCGGAACATCACAATCTCATCAATACGGTTGACAAATTCGGGTCGCACCGACTGTTTGAGCAAATCCATCACCGCATTCTTTGTCTCCTCCAACTCGTAATCGGTGATACTGACATTACCATCCAAATGTTCGCGAATGATGTCGCTGCCCATATTGGAAGTCATGATGATGACTGTATTTTTAAAATCGGCAGTGCGGCCTTTATTGTCGGTGAGTCTGCCATCCTCCAACACTTGCAACAAAGTGTTGAAAACATCGGGATGGGCTTTCTCTATCTCATCGAAAAGGACGATGCTATAGGGTTTGCGACGCACAGCCTCAGTAAGTTGGCCACTCTCATCATAGCCCACATAGCCCGGAGGCGCTCCGATGAGGCGTGAGACACTGTGACGCTCTTGATATTCGCTCATGTCGATGCGCACCATCATATCCTCATCATCAAAAAGCACTTCGGCCAAAGCCTTTGCCAACTCGGTCTTGCCCACACCCGTGGTGCCCAAGAACAAGAAACTGCCAATAGGTTTGCGACCATCGCTGAGGCCTGTGCGGCTGCGACGAATAGCATTAGCGATGGTGCTGATGGCCTCGTCCTGACCCACTACACGTTTGTGCAGTTCGTCTTCGAGGTGCAAAAGTCTCTCTCGCTCGCTCTGCAACATACGGGTCACCGGGATGCCTGTCCATTTCGACACAACCTCGGCAATCTGCTCCGAGTCCACCTCCTCATTGATCATCGCATTGTCGGCCTGCATCTCCTTGAGCTGTTTTTTCAATTCCTCCACATGTTTCTCTGCCTCTTTGATGCGGCCATAGCGCAACTCTGCCACCTTGCCGTAGTCGCCCATACGTTCTGCCTGCTCGGCCTCGAATTTGAAACTCTCGATGTTCTTGACCTCGGACTGAATACCCTCGACAATGTTTTTCTCGCTCTGCCAACGGGCCTTCATCTGATTACGCTGCTCACTGAGTTCGCCTATTTCTTTAGCCAATTGGGCAAGTTTGTCGTAATCATTCTCACGTTTGATGGCTTCACGTTCAATCTCAAGCTGGCGGATACGGCGCTCCAACTCGTCCAACTCCTCAGGGACCGAATCTATCTCCATTCTCAAACGGGCCGCCGCCTCGTCGATAAGGTCGATGGCTTTGTCGGGCAAAAAACGGTCACTGATATATCTGTTGCTCAACTCTGCCGCAGCAATAATAGCCTCGTCTTTGATACGGACCTTGTGATGGACCTCATAGCGCTCTTTCAATCCACGCAAAATACTGATGGTGTCGTTCACATCGGGTTCGTCAATCAGCACACTCTGGAAACGGCGCTCCAAAGCCTTGTCTTTCTCAAAATATTTCTGATACTCGGCCAAAGTGGTGGCTCCTATGGCTCGCAGTTCTCCTCGGGCCAAGGCGGGTTTCAAGATATTGGCAGCATCCATAGCCCCTTCTCCCCCACCGGCTCCGACAAGGGTATGTATCTCATCGATAAAAAGGATTATCTCGCCATCAGCCTCGTTTATTTCACGGATGACACTCTTCAGTCGCTCCTCAAACTCGCCCTTGTACTTCGCACCCGCGATCAAGGC
>JAZUFY010000059.1:0-18677 GCA_045640925.1 Bacteroidales bacterium | reverse complement strand
GGTTTCTATGGAACTTTTAAAGCCGCCGACGAGGATTTGCGGTTTGTGCTGCTGACGGGTGTGACCAAGTTTTCGCAGATCAGCGTCTTCTCGGGCTTCAACCAGCCCAACGACATCAGCCTCGACCCGCACTATGAGGCCATTTGCGGCATCACCGAAGAGGAACTTTACAGCGTTTTTGACGAATCAATCAGGGCTTTGGCAGCCAAACGGAAGCTGAGTGTGGAGGAAGCCAAAGAACTGCTCAAACGTCAATACGACGGCTACCATTTCAGTGAGGAGATGACCGACATCTACAATCCCTTCAGCTTGATATACGCTTTTGATAAAAAACAATTGGAGGATTATTGGTATCGTTCGGGCACTCCCACCTTTTTGGCAAAACTGATCAGCGGTCACAACATCAATATGGAGAAACTGCTTGCTGAGTCCTATCCGACAAAGTTGTTCATCGATTACAGGGCCGATATCTCCGACCCCTTGGCCATGCTCTACCAAAGCGGCTATATCACCATCAAAGAATACAACAGCCGCAATAACTCCTATCGTCTCGACTATCCCAATGCCGAGGTGCGCAGCGGATTCACCTCTTTGGTGGCTAACGACTATTATGGCAAGGATGTGCGAATGGAGCCTTGGACAATACGGGTGGACGACTGCCTTTACGACGGGCGGGTGGATGACCTGCAGGATTTGTTCGTCAGTTTTTTTGCCGGCATCGAATACCAGGCACACCAGAAGCTCAAGACGCTCAGCTATGAGGAGCATTTTCATTATACCTTTTACCTCATCATGAAGTTGCTCTCCTGCTACTGCACCCTCATCGAGAAGCAGAACAACCACGGACGCTGCGACATGGTTGTGGAGTCACCCAAGTTCGTCTACATTTTCGAGTTCAAACTGAACGGCAAGGCCGACGAAGCCCTGCAACAGATTGCCGACAAAGGCTACGCCGAGCCCTACCAATCCGACCCACGACAGGTGTACCGCATCGGCGTGGGCTTCAGCCAAAAGACAAACGGCATCGCGGAGTGGAAAGTGGAATAATCACCGACCCGCCTTGCTTCTGCAACCCCTACCTTTTTGCCTCCAACAAACAGACTACTGTTGTTGAAGAAAATCATTTTGAGGGGACAGCTATTGGAGAGAACCCTTCGTACTTACCAAGGCATCTTGACTTGAAGGCGTAACAATTACCACCATTCCAGCATGGGCATAATCTTTCAATCGAACCAAATCCTCGTTCTTCAACCTGATACATCCCTCCGTGATTCGCGTCCCTATGGACTCCGGAAGATGTGTCCCATGAATGCCTATCCCTTTGTGGCCTGGCGTTTCAAGTCTCATGAAATATGGGCCATAGGCACCATCAATCTCCCCCTTGCCGTCCTTAAAATCATGTGTCCAAGATGAAGCATCCACAATTTCAGAGATATGGAACACCCCTTCGGGTGTTCTCATATCTCCTTGTTCCTGCTTGTTGCCGTAATTCTTGCCACATGCAATGGGATATTCACAAACCATCTTCCCTTTATAGTCAATCACAGACAGCTTCATCAATTCTTTGTCAATCAAAATGATTTCTGCATTCTTTATTTCCTCAACCTTATTCTGATACCAATGTTTGAGAAATAAAAATCCAGCATACGGCAAAGCGACAACAATACCGAGTAGCACATAAAGCGTGATTCTTTTTGCTTTCACATTAATCAACATACTTCACATCAACATTATAGCCACTATAGTAAGACCCCTCAAGTTTCAAAGTGCCGTCTTTCATATATCCATAACGGGGAGCAGCCTGTTCACATAGCAAGTGCGGAGTTTCGTCATCATCGAAAGTGTAGAACAGCATCCGGCGCTCACCCGAGCCGAGATTCTTTAGAATGATGGCAACATCGGGATACTTCGATTCCTTATTATATTTTCTGGAACGATACACATTGTTGCTTGTGGCTTTTTTATTCTTGCAGAACACTTGCCAACGATCGGCATTGGCCAAATGCTGAAGACCGTACATCTCCAATTTGTCTGCTGGAATGTCTCCCACATAGTTATGCTCTTTAAAATATTGAAGCAAAGCCCTGCGGTAACGACTTTCGTCCAACATTTGGCGGGCATCATCGTCGCCAAAAATACTATTCAGCAAGAAGAAATCAGACTTGGGCAACATATAAGGATATGCGACATATCCTTCCATACATCTGTCCTTGATTACCTTGCCTGTGGCATCACGAGGAGCCACCTTGCCATAAAAGTATTCGCCAGGCATAGAGTCATACACCAACACCTCTGTGCCGTATGGTAACGACTCCATCTTGTTGTACTCCACATCAAACTCCGATGTCGATCGCATCCTTACACTGGTGGCAAAGGTATAGTAACGAGGAGCCTCCGCATCACGTTTCTCTGGAAGATAGACATTCTTGTAATAAAACCAGCCTCCTATACCACCCCCAAGAAGAAGGAGTGCAATAATGACGATAATGATGCCCTTGTTGGATCTTGTTGACGAAATTGGTTGTGCCTCGGAGGTATTCTCTTTAATTGTGTTTACTACAGTTGACACAAGTTTCTCTTCCGAATCTTTATTCTCCCATTCAGATGCAATAACAGAATCGTTTGATTCTACTTGGTCCTCCTTATTTTGTTTTGAAGGTTCTGCCGTTTCGGTATGGGAAACTTTTGTAGCATTCTCGCCCAAATGCTGTGGAAGCACTTCGGAAAGGGATTCTTCTGTACTAATATTTGTGGTAAAAGTACTAACCGGTCGTCCACATTTAGGACAAGCGTCAGCCGTACTACTAACCATTTTTCCACAATCGGGACATTTAATTAATGCCATGATTTTATCCCTAATACGTGTCGGGCACAACTTTTTTCGTTATATATTATTGCTATTCAGGTATCTATTTTTTATTATTAACGACCTCATTTCGTGAGATGATTAACGGAGTAATCTAAGGAACAAGCACAATACGGAATCCAGTGGAGTTGTCGTGATGGTCAGGCGTGTGATCGTCGCGATTCGACACGCGGCAGTAACTCTCGTCGAGTTGCCAACCGAAGCCATGGCCGCCACCACGAAACACGCGGTAGTCACCATTAGCGGATCCCTGAGGATTGGTCTGCGAACTGCTGCTGTAACCACCATACCAGTCCTGACACCATTCAAACACGTTTCCGCTCATGTCGTAGATACCGAGTTCGTTGGCTCGCTTGGTGCCCACAACGTGCGTTTTGCTGCCACTGTTGATGCCGTACCATGCCACTTCGCCAAGATTGTTCCCACCGCTATACTTGTAGCCGCAACTTTTATTCCCGCCACGGGCGGCATATTCCCACTCCGCCTCGGTAGGCAGTCGGAAGGTTTGCCCAGTCTTGGCGTTAAGTTTGCGGATGAACTCCTGACAGTCGTTCCAGCTGACACACTCCACAGGAAGGTTGTCGCCCTCGTAATAGGATGGGTTATTGCCCATCACCGCTTTCCAAAGTGCCTGCGTCACCTCTGTTTGCCCGATATAGTAACTGCTAAGACTCACCGAATGGGCGGGTTCCTCATCACTATAGGCATCACTGCCCTGCTCGGAAGTTGCCCCCATGGTGAAAGTTCCGCCTGCGACATGAACCATCTCAAACGAAACGTCATTTACGGTGATTGTTTTTTTCGAGCCTCCTTTAGAAAACAGGGCAACGAGAACTGCCAAAACAATGACAATCACAATCACAATTGCTGTTTTGGTAAAGGTCACATCTGCTGACGTCTCTTTTAGGTGCTGTGGGGGGATTTCGGAACGGTGAGCATCTGTATCAATGTCTATTATATAATCACCAACTGGACATCCACATTTAGGACAAGCGTCAGCCGTACTACTAACCATTTTCCCACAATCGGGACATTTTATTAACGCCATACTATATATCTGAATTTTATATTATTTGCTTGTTGTGGTTTAGGTAGAATTCAACCCTTTGGATAATATCATCTACGATATTCTGATTCTCATTAAAGTCAAACCACCAAATAAAAAGTTGGGAACCTACGCTCAAAATACATTTTTCGTTATTGATAGGTTCTATCTTTATCACAATAAGATGATATGCCATTCTTATAATGTAACACCACCAAGTGTGTGCTATTGCATGCACCACACCCTTTTCTTCATCAATTTTCCCAATGCGAAGACGGTTTAGGTGATTTGCATTATTGATATGCGATATACAAACAATAGCATCGAGTATTTCACTCTTGCTATAATTCAATTCTTTAGTTTTGGTCTTTCTGACAGTTTTCATATAATTCTTTAATTAAAATGTGAAACATAAATATTAATAAGCGAGAGAAACCAATATCATTAACGCCATAAGCATCATCACAACATAGCACACCCAATGCCATTTTGTAATTAGTGATGAATAGTGTTCAGACTTTTCTTGGCTTCCTAACACCCATTGACGATCCACAAGGGCCCCCAATAATGACAATATTACTGCAGTTGCAATAACAACATACATAGACAACATTGATACAACTATTGGAAATACCAGATAATGGGTAGTGGCTACAGCACTTGAAATCATACAACAAACAATGGATCCACACAAAAGTAATGCTGACTTCCAAAAATAATTATTGGGTTTGGCATCCAAAATTGAATCTACCGATTGAGAATTGTTACTATTGGAAGCATTTTTATTTACAGAGCCTATCTCTGTTTGATTTTTTAACTTGTAGCCACATTCAGGGCAACTTGATGCGACGTCTGAGACTTGAGCACCACATTCAGGACATTGTATTAAAGCCATAATTTCATCCCTTATACGTGTCGGGCGCAACTGTTAATATTTGTTTTTCTTATATTATTGTCAGCGATTACCTAAATCTGCTGTTTGCAAATCTTTGAAGTTCCGCTCTCTTTTCTTGATAATATTGCACTTGTTCGGGTTTATTCAACTGACGAGAGAATGCGATTAGGTCATCCAAATGACTGTCCATTGAGCGGATTAGTTGCATTTCGTCCAAATAATCTTCACCATAATACTGGTTTTGTGGCTTGTTGATTATATTGATATATTGTTTGTATTCTTTCATGAATTCTTTTAAGTGATAGTCAAGTTGTTTTTCTGCGTTGGAAGAATATGGAATGCCATTATCGTCATATCCCCATGGTGCGGATTGTGATTGTTTCTTAGTAACAGTTGAACTACTTGACTTTCTACTACTGGAAGAATAGGTCTGACGATAGCTGTCACAAGATTCCAAGGTAATAGGTGTGGAGATGGATCCATTATAACCATGGTAAGCGAGCGTGTACTCTTTGATTTTGTAATCGTCCGTTGCATTGCAATCCCCTTCATATATAAGATACCGTCTCTTGAATGTCATACTATTTTCCTCAAACTTAACATCATGAACAATGCCAACCCAATCTTCATCTTCTCCTTCAGCTTTCATCATCGGATATGGATGATATGGGTCGTTAAAACTCATGAACCACACCTCTTCAACATCGACATCGTTAGCCATATACCTACTAACTACGAAGAATATGCCCTCATCTACGCATTTATACTCGTTATCATAATCACAATAACCGAAGGTTTTTTCATCATCACCAAGTAATACAGTCCTCTCTTTGCCATTTTTTCTTTCAACCAGACTACTTGAACCATATTCTGTTTCTTTTATTAAAAATTCCGCACCATTATGCTGTGCTATTACCCTTGCCTTTGTAGGAGTTTCTTCATCCATAAAAGAAATGGTGTCTTCCTCAGTTTTGTACTCTTTGTTTGAATTGCAGGAGAATAGCATTCCCACACAAATAATCAATACTATTTTTTTCATAATAATTAGTTTTAGTAATGTTTAAAAAACAAGATAGGACACTTTGAATAATTATTACCACCAGTTAACGTTTGTGTATCTGTATGATGAGTATGAAACATTATACGAGGTTTTGTACGTTGTATTGTATTGATTATAAACTATTTTTTGTTTTGCTTTTGCTATACCAACTTCTCTTGCGGCCGAAATAATCTGACTTCTTATAGCATAATCATTTTTTGCTTTTTCCCAAGCCAAATTATATGCATCCTCATATTGCCTCATCTTCAAATCCCATTCTCTGGCATCAATTTCGGACAATCTAACCTTTATTTGTTGAGACAATTCAAAGCCAGCCTTCGCACTTGAACTTGAAGGGTCTATTTTTTTTAAATATTCAGCAGCCACTTCCGCTCCAGAATAATTCAAGTTTGAATTCCAAGTTTGGGTTGCTTTGTTTAATAAATCTAAACCTTCTACATCAATTTTTTGTTTATACACAACAATAAGTCTTTCTTGGGCTTTGGCATAAGCTTCTTTGCAAACAGCGGGTACGGTCGCAAGGACATATAGAGCTTCTTCAAATTCACCATTTTCAACCAAAGCATCCACATTCGTCATCACAATACCTATTTGGCTATTATAGAATTCTATGATTTTCTGTTTGCCTTCTTCAATAAAATTAGCAATGCTGGGATTTTGAATATTAATTGACCGAATGGCTTGAATATATGCTTTATTCTCATTAGTTCCAGCACCCTTAGCTACAGGAAGTGCACATGAAGAATATAATGTACCAGTTTCTGCATCCCCAATATACAATGTGGGAGACAATGTGACTGCTGTCATAACAGGTTGTGTTGGCGTGAAGTTTTTTGAAATTTCAACCAAGTTAATAGTAATTATAAATCTACTTTCAATATTGGTTGAACCTAACGCATATTGTGTCACAATCATGTTTAATTTGTCTTGGGCATAAGTTTGCGCATAATCAGGAATACGCGTGCTACCAAGAATTACTGGAGAAAGTGTTATGCGGCCTAAATCATCCATGGGTTTCAAGTTGTTCTGGGTCATTCCCAGAACAACTTGAAAAAGCATGATGGTTACCATTATTATCTTTTTCATTGTCATTGAATTTTATCTCCAAGATAAATGTAAATCTCCCCTAAACCAATTTGTTGATAACTTACTGTAATTTTGTATTCTTTCTTGAATTTTTGTATGAGGGGATTAATAAATTTACTGGGATCAATGGGAACAGGTTTTGAACTCAATCCAGTTATTCCCATTACGGGAATTCTAGCATTGTCAATTTTCATCTGACTCGATGAAGACTTTTGTGCAGCACCATGTATGCCATTTACGCAATTTTCATCAAACCATGCTATGATGATGTCAGAAAGTTCATAATCTCCTCCATTTACTTCAAATTCGGTACTATAATCAACAGGAGAATTGTCAAATTTATAAAAATGCACATTAATTTCTCGACCATTTTTATAAACGTCATCAAAGTTCTTTATTAAACCATCGACCATATTGTCCATAAAACTCAGTACGGATTCTTCAAGAATAGTAGTCAACGGAATTGACGAACTGACTTGTGAACTTGTGCCTATATTTCCCGAGATTGTTTTTGCCGAATATGCATCAATTGCAGTAACAGTGAATTTAACTTGTTTACGAGGGCCCAAATTCGTTATTTCAAAATCTAAATCCAAAATTATATCAGGATTTGCTGTCCGCATAATCACATCAACAGCAGATTCGCTAACCATTGCACCTGAGTTTTGTCCTGTGGTCATGGCCGTAATAGCAGATTCTTTTTCCAACTTTTTGAGAGTTTGTTCTAAGTCGGTTAGTGGAAAATCATGTTTTGCCATAATATCGCCCATCTTGGCAATTAATTGGCGTACATCTGCATTACTTTCTAATGCCTTCTGATAATTTGGAATGAATTTTTGTTTACCCATTTCGTCAACATAAGTCCCATATCTATTTGCCTTACACCAACGCGTACTTGGAACCACCATAATAGTAGGTTTTGTCCCCCCTTGCATCTCGAAATTGGTATTCAAACCTTTGATGATTCCATCTTGTTCCAACCTGGTCCTTAAATTATCATACATCACTTGAACTTTGACAGCACATTTCATACCACCTTTAGCTTGACGCAAATCTGGACCAGATGGGTTCTCTTGTGAAGTTCTGTTAACATACAACTTATAATCACTTTTGAAAAAATTTTGAAAGTAGTATTCGTTATCATCAAGAATTTGAACATCCTTTATTAAAGCTGGGGTCGCATTTACAGAGGCATTTCCAGGAATACCTTTTATCAAACATGCATGAATTGCATTTTTTTGAGCTTGTTCTATAGCTCGAGACACGGAACTTCCTGTACCCCAAACTTTAATAAACTTTGTGCCATCTGTACCAACTTTGATAGAAGAAACATCGTATTGTTCCCATTTCTTGAAAAATTTTGAAGATTGGGCATTAATTGCAGTAGCTGTAGTTATTAATGCCAGTACGAATAAAAATAATTTTTTCATAAAATAATAATTTATTTGTTAGAAAGAATGTCTAAATCCAAAACCGATTTGCATTGCACCCGTACCGCCTCCAATCTTTAGGTACAAATCAGTCGGATAGTGTAGTCTGAGATTAAATGTTGCACCACCACAGAATCCAGCTTTTGAATCACCTATATTGTACATGAATCCAATATATGGAACCATCTCAACGACTCTAAGACATCGCATACCAAATCCATAGCGCAAAGACATCCAATTAGACATCCCGAAATTTGCATCCAACATTGCATAATGAGAAAACGCCCATAAACTACGTTTGGATGTGTGCATAAAAATATTGTAATTCAAGCCTAAATCCACTGCCAATCCCAAACCTTTGTCACTTTCGTCATTATTTAAAGAAATGGTTGATCCACTCATCGTTAGGTTCATTCCTAATCCCCAGTTAAATTGCATTTTTTTGTCTTTTGATTCGGAAATCATCATACCTTCGACAACTTGCGTTCCTGATAATTGATAAAATTTAGCCTCCTTAGCGTAAACAGAATCGTTGACGACCATTCTGTTGTCTGGAATTTTATTTACGGCTCGAGCATACCCGACTTTCACAGGAATAAGTGTTCCATCATTCTTTTCCTTATACTTGTATATTAAATATCTATGTCCATTTTTCAGTCCTTCTTTTTTCCCAATGTTTGCTTGCATTGGAGCAAAATGGATAATTGGCGTTGCCACCTTCCACTCCGACATCCTTTTGTGATCCATCACATCATTTATGCAATCTTCTAAACATTGAGACAATTTTTCCTCTTGTGTTTGCTCTTTACCAATAGAAATTGAAATAGAATGAGTAACCTTTTCCACACAAAGCCTTTCTTTCATTGAAAAAGTTGTTTTATTGTAAGCCTTGATTTTCTTTTCAATCTGTTTGGGCGTATCGTTATCTGTTATCCATATTTTATCCAAGACGTTGTTGATATCGCCTTCATCCATATCTAACTTATATATAATTGCATTGACTGATGCAGCAGGTTCAACATTTCCATTTATTGAATAATTCCCAATTGCATAGCAATCAATTACAATCACATAACTACTCCTAATAAGATTGTAACCATTCTCAGCAATCCATTCAGGACCAACCTTGCTGGCATTTGCATCATTCAGGTCTTCTTGGGTAGCATTATATTTGCCTCTGTTTAAAATTCTTTCTTCAGACATAGAACCATCTTGCTCTCTCATAGTCCAATATGAAAAGATTTGTCTTCCGAAATCTTGAGCTGATGCAATTTTACTGACTTCTTTTATGGAATAGGGAGAAATGACTTTGGAGAGTGACTTTACTTCAGGATTTATCAATCTACTATAAGGGATTGAAATAGTTTTGATAGGTATGTCGTTGTAGTCAAATTTCTCATTTGTGTAAGATTTTACAGCATTTAATACCAATTGGTCATAATAAGAATCCCCATGAGTAACAACTACGAAAGAAATGCTATTTCTCGAATAGGAATCACAAACTTCAAGGGGCTTCCTTGCTAATGAAATATTGCTAAAACTGACTAATACTAAAGCAATACAGATAGTTTTTATTTTTTTTACGAATAACTGTTTCATTTTTTATTCTATAGTTAATTATTATTCTGAAAGATCGGACATGTTGTCAAGACCTAATATCTATTTGGAAATTACCAATACTGTACAAATACCATTTCAGATTCATCATGGCGATTTACACTGGGGATAAAACTTGTACATGGGGAGGATTTTGTCAAATCCACAATGGGGACACTTATTCATAGTTAGTAGTTTTTTGACATAAAAATAAAGAACCGCGAACTTTTTGTTTTTAGTCCGAGGTCCTAGGAAAACCTACTACACAAACAAGAAAGCTCACGGATTCCCGCGAGCGTTTCTTCCTTTCTTGCGTGTAGTGTCTGAAATTTCCTAGGTTTCGGACTATACATAGAAAAGCAAAAACGCTTTATTTATTCTATTTCTATTTTATTATTTTTCCATATATATATTTGTTTATTAGAGAATTAAATTAATACTCAGTAATTTGTCAACTCTGCAAATATACATATTTTTTTTGATTGGGAAAAACTATTTTGTCTTTATTCTCGGTTTTTCGTTTTTGCTTTGCTGAAGAGGCTTGCGAGCCCCGACACTATTCACCATTTGTCGCATCTTTGTTGCATTAGGCGCGAAATGGGGGATTTCGCTTAATGCCTACGGCATCGAACCGCGGAGGGTTCGTTCTACGCTACGCTATCGAGGCTTACCACTGGCAAGCCTCTTCACTCCTCATCTTCTTTCAGTTGATCGATGATTTCGTCGCATTGGGCAATCTTGCGTTTGTTGGATTTTTTGAGGAAGAAGAAGAAAATAGCCATAAAGACAATCCAAAAGAGTATTGCCCAACGGTTTCCCCAAACGTTTTGCACCCACCGAAAATCGTGCAAAGAGGTTCCCGTGGTGTCAAGTTCCAACCACACTAAATAAATAATACCAAAGGGGATCAGAAAGAGTGCCCGCAGCCGAGTTTTGTTGTTCTTTTTGGGCACATACAATTCTTTGTAGCACTCAACCACCGAGAGCATATCGTCCACCGAGTCGGTCTTCTTACGCAACACCTTCCAATAAGACTTGTAGCTACCAGACATTATTATCAGCCAAAAGCAAATACTATAGATACGCAGCGGTATCGACACATCTATTATCAGCGTGGCAAGAACGAGGAATACTGTGGTCACGATACATGTGGTAATGCCTCTCCGCGCATGTTTCTTCATCTTGGCCACATTCCCTTTCACATATTCCAAGGCCTGTCGGTCGTTCACAATCTTCTGGGTTTCGGATTTTTGCTTGAGCGAGGCATACTGGGCTTTCATCTCGGTCAATTCGTCGCAATTATTTTGGTTCTCTTTTTCCATAGTCATTCTGTTTCTTTGGTCATTTTTACTAATTTTTCCTTCACACGCACCAGCCTTACGCTGACATTCTTGGTCGAGATGCCCAATATGGCGCCGATTTCATCATAACTGATGTCTTCAAGCCAAAGGAGCACCAGGGCACGGTCGAACATGTCGAGACGGGCAATGCGGTCATGGAGCATCTGCATCTGCTTCGCATCATCGGCATCCTCGGCCACGGGGTCGAAATCGAGCTCAAGCGTCAAAGAGGAGATGCCGCGCTTGTTTTTCTTCTCCAGATTGAGGCAGGTGTTGAGACATACGCGGTAAACCCAAGTGCGTGGATTGCTCTCGTGGCGAAAGGTGTCGAACCCCATCCAGAGCCTTATCAGCACCTCTTGGAACAGGTCGTCCACATCCCTGTCGCCCTTCGAGAACATATAGCACACACGGTATATCGTGCCTTTATGCTCATGCACCAGATGTTCGAATTGTTGTTCTTTGTCAGTCATCGGTTTCGCGGTTGAGTTTTGCTTCATTAGACAACCAAAAAAGGAAAAAACTACAAAAAAAGGTGATTTTGTGACTTGTGATTAGTGACTGGGGGAGGTGGCAGCCACCTAATCACTAGTCACTATTCACCAGTCACTAATCACTATATTATTTTCTCAAGTTGCGACTTTGTGGCGTGAGGGAAAAGGTCTTGCAGATGAGCTATGATGCGGGAGCGCGACTCCTCGGGAGTGCGGTCACAATGAGCGATACCGCTTCCATACATAGCCTCGGGGGTGCAATATCTCGCCACTCCCCAGCCATAACGCTGACCTGCACGGCTCACCTTGTATTCAAAATCGGCTATACAGACGTAGGTCGACATCTCCAAACTGGCAATCAACGCATCACAAGCCGAGCCACTATTCTTCTCCTTCTTGCGGCTGAGGGTGTAACCGCTGGCCAACTTCAACTCTTGCGAAAGGAGCGACTCGTGCTTCACAAGCACCTCATAAACATGTCTTGCCTCGGGGCTCTGCTGCTCCAAAGGGTGCTGCGAACGCCTCCAGTTCATAAAATCGGGCAGCCATTCCAGGCTCACAAACCCCGCCTTGTCGCCAAAAAACTTTCCGTAGGCACAACGCCACTCCCCTATCACCGGCCCCTTCCACTCCCAAGGGCCGGGATGCTCCTTGGAAAACCAAAGCGTTTCGGGGGTATGCTCCTCGATAGAGAAATTCTCTATGGCGTTCCGAAAAAAGGGCAGAAAACCCCATTCGAGCACCAATTGTTCCATCTGTTGCTGACTATGAATCATCTTACAAAGAATTTTTACAGTTTGCGCAATCGTTCACCAATCAAGTTGATAAATTGGCCTCGAAGCTCTTCCGAAACAAATGACCCATCAATAAACTCCACAAATTTGTCTTCCAACTTCTTATATTTCTCAAAAAGATTTTGCATCACATTCTCTGGCAGTCCCACTGTCTGAGCTGCCTTGAGAAAATCATCGCCCTTAATCTTTGATTTGCTTCCGTTGAGGGTGAGAGCAAGCTCTTCTTTATCGCGCGGATTCACAATTGCCGCATTAAGCAAATCGTAGGCAGGCGTAAGACGAAGCATACCTTCCCGTGGTTCATAAAGCGAGAAATTCTTCAGGTGCATATCGTTATTGCCCATAATCCATGAAAACAGCAATACCTCCATAAAGTTTGTCAAATCCATTCTCGGCATAGATGAATAGCGAAGAATTGTCTTCCCTATCATTTCATACGTACTCTTATACTTATGCTCTGTCTGTCGCTTGGTCAACTGACACATATCCTCCATCGCAATCTTCTCGCCTTTTGAAGTGCGATCAATACGCTTAGTAATATAGCACATCGAGCCATCGGCCATCCTCATCAGCGTGTGTGGCACAACCGCTATTCGGGCAACCTCGGCCAAGTGCATAGTGAGGTCCTCTATTTCGGGCAACTGAGGATACATCTCTGTCTGCGGCTTCATAATAAAACCGCCCCAAAGCCCCACGATTGTCAATCGTTGCGAGCCCTCATGCTTATTAAGATGGAGCGACAACTTTGGTTGCACACCCGTCAAAGATGTCTGCTTCTCTATAATCTGCGAAGCCAAAGAGTCAATCTGCTCCAAAGAGTAATCAAATAAGGGAACCTCTTTCGTACCAAAGAACTTTTTGGCACAAGCAGGATGAAAGTCCTTTTCGTCAGGATTCAAAGGACGATAACAATACAAACACTTACACATGGCTCTCCTCCCCTCTTTCCAAAACGCTCACCGCTCCGATGCAATCTTTGCAACAAAGCAACAACAATGCCATACGGTCGAGAACACTAATATCAGTATTTCGTATAGCCACATCCAGCAGCCATCCCTCGGGTATCAATCCGTCAAAGAATGGAAAAAGCACCTCACTCTTGTATGCCTCCTCCTGTAGCGGAAGCGTCAAACTTACAGCCCTTGGGTTCTCGCTTTCAAGATATTCTGGCAGATACACAAATTCATATCCGCTATCCTTTTCGGATAACACACCAGCCAAACGGTCTTTGTAATAAACCTCTGCTTCTCTTAGTACCATACGCTACTACTTCTTTGGCATTGCTGCAAGCTCATAATTGAAAAGGTCGAGCAACTGATTCACCTTATCCATACGAAGTGTTGCCTTACCCTGCTCCAGATTGCGTATGAAACAAAGTCCCACTCCCGATTTGAGCGCGAGGTCCTGCTGCGTAAGCCCGTGCTCCTTTCGCAGTTCTTTTACTGTATCCGACAAACTTGTTCGCACCATAATGCATCCGTTTTTATATTCTTTCGAATGCAAAAATACGAAATAAAATTCAAATTATATCATAACTAATATAATTTAACATCAAATTAACTATTTTATATGCGAACATATATAATTTTGGCGAATAATTGTGTGGTTCCTTCTCAGGGACAATCCTCCACTATGAGCCGCACACCGTCCTCTACCGAGGCTTGAATACTATCGACATTGTGCTGGGGCGTGATAACGATTGTCTCCAAAGGGGTATCGAGGGCGTGGAGCATCCGAAACTGGAGATTGTGGCGCAAATCAACTGTGCGGATACTCGTTCCGCGAATATAAAGTACCTGCAGTTCGGGATTGCCGCTCAAATCAATCGTCTTGATATCGGGGGCAAAAATGCAAAGCAACTCCTCCAACTCGGGATTATGGCTCACATCCAAACTCCGCAACTTGCTGTAACTGCTTTGCAGCAACTTCAACTTCGTGTTCCTACTCACATCAAGGCTCCGCAAAGGTACCTCGATGGCATAAAACTGCATCAGTTGGGGATTGTGCGAAAGATCGATACTTCGGATAGGGTTCTCGCTACAAATCAGCACCTTCAAGTTGCCGAAAAGTTCAATACCATCCAAAGATTTGATATCCTTTTTGTGGCAATCGATCAACTGAAGGGCCCTTCCACCAGCGGTACTTTCCACCACCTCTTTGCGGCTTACCCAAAGGCCGAAACCCTTCATACTGCCCTTATACGGCCTCACATAACCCGACTCAAGCAGATATTGCCGAAAATTATCGTCGCTCACCCGAGCCACCGTAGGGGTAACCCCCTCCGAGCCCCGCTTCTGCTGCACCGAACAGGAGCAGCAGAGCAGGACCACAGAGAGAGTCATCAAAAAGTAACGTCCCATAACCTATTTCATTCTGAACTGAATCGGGAGGTAGAAAATGCTGCGGGCAGGCTTGCCGTTGAACGTGGCGGGACGCCAATAGGGAGCCACATACTGTCTCACGCAGTCAATGGCTACCGAGTCGCAATCTACGCGAAAGCCCCTTACCACCTCAATATCCTTCACCGAGCCATCCTTTTCAACCGCAAAACGCACTATCACAGTTCCTTCAGCACCATCTTTTTTGGCACTTTCAGGATATTGAAGAGACTCAACCACAATCTCGGGAAGGCTCTTCCCGTTGCAGTCAAACTGGGCCTCAACCACCAAATCACTCACATCATCCTTCATCCAAATACTGGTGCCGGAAGACCAATAAACATCAAAATACTGAGGAAAACCGAGGCCTCCCTGCTTGTACATCCCAAACGTGTGAACCTCCTTTGCACCCAATCCTTCCGAAAACTCTTTCGCCTCCTTTTGCGAGGAAAGCACCATGTGGTCGCCCACCTCCTCCAAAGGAACCTCAACACTACCTATAACTCGCTGAACCAGTTGGCCGTCCTTATAAGTGTCCACCATTCCTCCAGCCAACTCGTATGTGCCGTCCTCAATCATAAAATGGTCGGGAATATCAATACTCGTCTTGCAATTTACAAAAAGCAGCAAAGCCGCCACAGGTAAGGCCAGCAAGACTTTGGCCGCACCAAAACGTGATTTTTTCTGTGTCATCATTGTGATACGATTTTTTAAAGGTGAAAAACTAAAATTATTTGATATCGCGCAATATCCAACTCCGGTCGTCTGATGAAACAGCAGACGCAGATACTCCGTCCTGTCGCTCTGCCGCAACACCGCATCATCAGCCAAATACTCATGCACCTGCCTCAACTCCTGCTCATAAAGCCACACAAAGGGGTCGAACCACAACACACACTTCACCAACTGCACAAAAAGCAACTCCGCCGTGTGATGCTGCCCCACATGGGCCCGCTCGTGGGCAAGAATCAACCGCAGCTCCTCCTCGCTATAGCCCCTTCGGCCAATCACTATATAATTAATGAACGAAAACGCAGGCGTATCATCATCCGTCAAAGCAAGGCGGAAACCCTCCCTACGCTCAAACACGAACTTGCGGAGCCTCAGACACATCCTCACCCATCGCACACCCAAAACAACCACCATCACAGCCACTCCGCCCAAATAAACGAACGCCCAAATCGGCATTTCCACGCGCTCCACCCCCTCTTCCGCAGGAACCTCCACAACCTCCACCACAACCCCCGAAGTTTCTGACGAAACCTCTGTCAGCATCAATCCCCCCATCCCCAACCCCTCGGCCACGGAAACGGGAACCGTGAAACGGAACGCAGGCAGCACAAGGCTCAGCGCCAAAGTGCCCAAAAGAAACCAACGGCTCAACTGCAGCCACCTATCTCGCCGCAAAAGCCAATACACAGCCATAAAAAGAGCCGTGGCAACCGTAGCAAAAAGCAAATACCGCATCATCTCTCCAACTCTTTAGTCAACGACTCCAAATCCTCGATCGAAACCTCCTTCTTGTCCACAAGAAACGACACCATGTTGCGGAACGAAGAACCGAAATAATTCTGCGCCAGAAGCCCCAGCATCTTTTTGGAATACTCCTCCTTGCTCACCAAAGGGTAGTAGCGGTTCGACTTATTAAAAGTCTCATGATCCACAAAACCCTTCTTCTCCAAAATCCTCACCACCGTGAGCACCGTGTTATAGGCAGGCTTAGGCTCGGCCATAGCCGCCACAATCTCGTTTGCAAAACCTTGTCCCACAGACCATATCGCCTGCATCACCTGCTCCTCGGCCTTAGTAAGTTCTTTAATGTCCATAATATTGATAAAATTTAAATGTGTAACTATTTTTTTAGTTATATAACGGCCAATTTAAATTGTTATTGCATCAAAATGAAAAAAATTTTCAAAAAAATTTCCCCACCCCTCCGCCTCCCAAAAATCCCACCCCGATTTTCCTCCAAGAATAGGGGCAACGCAAAAAACACATCGCCGTGTCTCCAAAATGTAATTGCTATGACGGATCAACTCCCATTATCCGTCCTCTATTCTCCCATCCTTATGGTATCCTTATGGTATCGTTATCGTATCCGGAATACCATAAGGATACCATAACGATACCATAAGGATACCATAACGTTGGGAGAATAATGGGAGAATCTTATACTTTTCCTCTTACTTTCGACGGAAGCACAAGGAAGGAAAAGATGCAAAAATGCAAAAAAATGTGGGCGAAAGAGGAAGTTTTGGAGGCTTTGTGGGGAAGTTTGTCGAAAAGTAGGTATGTGAAACAGTGGTGTTTACCGTGAAAAAGAAAAAAAAATTTTGTCAGTTCGAAAAAATGTCGTACTTTTGCACCCGATTTCGAAAGAAACTAGTTGGGGTATTAGCTCACTTGGCTAGAGCGCGTGACTGGCAGTCACGAGGTAATCGGTTCGATTCCGATATACTCCACGAAAGAGGCCGCAAAACGGCCTTTTTTTGTAAAGGGGTATTAGCTCATCTGGTAGAGCATTTGGTTCGCAATCAAAAGGTAATCGGTTCGAGTCCGATATACTCCACAGCGAGAGGGTGAAAAGAGTCGCAAGCCGAAGGTTTAGAAGGGAATTCCTATGCGTTGGGGTTCCCCTTTTTGCACCCGAAGGCCCGATGATGTGGGGGCAATTCGGTGTTCATTGTTCACAATTCACATTTTTTTCGTAACTTTGCAAATTGTTTTCTATACATTATAAAATATGAAGATTGCTCTTTTGGGATATGGCAAGATGGGCAAGGCTGTAGAGGCCTTGGCTCTGGAACGCGGCCACAGCGTGGGCGTGACGATTGACGATGAGGACGATTGGATGGGGAAGATCGAGTCGTTGCGCGAGTGCGACGTGGCTGTGGAGTTTTCGACACCCGCTACGGTAGTGGGCAACATTATGCGTTGTTTCGACATGGGTATGCCTGTGATAGTGGGCACTACGGGGTGGTACGACCAGTTGGAGAGCGTGGTACACGACTGTCAACAGCGTGATCAGGCGCTTTTTGTGGCTTCGAATTTCAGCATCGGTATGAACATCATGTTCGAGCTCAACCGTCGTCTGGCCCAACTGATGGAGGGGCGCGAGGAGTATGCCGCCTCTATCACCGAGACGCACCATGTGCACAAGCTGGATGCCCCCAGCGGGACGGCTATTTCGCTGGCCAACGATATGAAGGAGGAGCTGGGAAGAACCGTGCCTATCACCTCTATCCGCGAGGGCGAGGTGCCAGGAATACACGAAGTGGTGTACGACAGCGATATCGACACCCTGACGCTTCGTCATTCGGCCAAAAGCCGCAAAGGACTGGCCCTCGGCGCGGTGCTTGCCGCCGAGTTTTTGGAGGGCAAGAAGGGGTATTACACCATGCGGGATATGCTTGGTTAAAAGGATGAATTGACAATACATTTCACATATCACAACTCACAACGTCATGCTCAAACGTTCGGCACATAGTTCTGTTTTCACGTTGCTCGCCTTAGGGGTGCTGCTTTTGGCGGCCATGCTGGGGTGCGCGATGTTGGGGGCTGTGCGTTTCGGCTGGGAGGAGATGTGGCAGTCGCCCATATTTTGGAATCTGCGCCTGCCCCGTATCGTCCTGTCGGTGATGACGGGTGCGGCGTTGTCGGTGTGCGGAGCGGCGTATCAGTCGGTGTTCCGCA
>JAZUFY010000058.1:0-5311 GCA_045640925.1 Bacteroidales bacterium | reverse complement strand
TAGTGGCGAGAAGGTCTCTCTCGACAATTTCAGACAGAGCACGTTGATATGTGTGCGTCTGGGCGAAGAGGCTTTTGGCACATCGGCAGGCGAGGCCGAGGTGATGTTCACTTTGCGGGCTTTTACCAACAACGCCATGGAGCATCTTTTGGCCGAAGCCAATGCGATTGTTTCAGAGGTGGCGGCAAAACATCATCTGCAAAGTTCTGCCACCTTGCGTGAGCCTTTCCGTGCCACCGAGAACGACTCCGCTTTGGTGGAGTATATCGAGGAGGTATGTGGATGTCGATCCCAGTACACACTTACCCCTTTCCGTTGGTCGGAAGATTTCGCCAATTATTTGCAGGAGTTTCGTGGCGCCATGTTCGGCATCGGGGCGGGGGAGAAGCATTGCGAACTGCATCACCCCGACTACGATTTCCCCGACGAACTTATCGAACCTGCTGCAAAGGTGTTTATGAATTTAATTGTAAATAGTGAATAGTGACTGGGAGGGCGGCAGCCACCTAATCACCAGTCACGAATCACCAGTCACAAGTCACCAATCACCAGTCACCAAACAAGAATATAAATTAAAAAATTACCATAATGAAGAAGGTTTTATTTACGATTGCATTGCTGGCATTCCTTTACCCCGCCGTGGGACAGGAACTGAGCCAGCCAGAGTTTGAAGGTCAGAGCTGCACCAGCATTATGGTGGGCAAGAAGGCTTCTAAAGATGGCAGCGTCGTCACATCGCATACTTGTGATGGCCGTTATCGCACATGGATGTATATGGAACCCGCCGCCGACCATGCCGCTGGCGAAATGCACCCTGTGTACAAAGGCACCATGCACACCTCTTTCCGAGGCGACACCACGGGTGTGCGTCTTGCTGGCGCTATCCCCGAAGTGGCCCACACCTACGCTTATCTCAACACGGCTTATCCTTGTTTGAATGAACATCAGCTCGCCATTGGCGAAAGCACTTTCAGCGGCCCCGACACCTTGGTCAACCCTGCCGGTATGTTCATGATTGAGGAGCTCGAACGTGTGGCTCTGCAACGTTGCACCACGGCTCGTGATGCCATACGTCTCATCGCCGATCTCATCAAGGTCTACGGCTATGGCGATGGCGGTGAGTGCATCACTATTGCCGACACCAAAGAGGTGTGGCAGATGGAGATCCTTGGCGAAGGCAAGGACAACATCGGCGGTATCTGGGCTGCCCAGCGCATCCCCGACGACCATATCGGCGTGAGCTGCAACATCCCCCGCATCGGCAAACTCCAGCGTGGCAATACCGAGTATTTTATGTGCTCGGACAACATCGAAGCCGTGGCTCGTCGCTACAATCTGTGGGACGGCAAAGACGAGTTTGTGTTTTGGAAGGCTTTCAACAGCAGCTATGCCAATGGAAAGAATTTCCGCGAGCGCGAATATTTCATCTTCAACATGCTGGCTCCCTCTATGAAATTCTCTATGGATATGGCCGAACTTCCTTTCTCGGTGAAACCCGATAAGGATGTTGATGTGCGTGCAGTCATCGAACTTCTCCGCAGCACCTACGAAGGCACCGACATGGATATGTGTCAGAACGTCAAAATGCCTATGCAGCGCAAAGACAAGAAAGGCAACACCTACACCGATACTATTATCAGCCCTGTCGCCAATCCGTGGCTGGGTTCGGCTATGCAGAAGACGCTCAACACCATTGCCCCTGGCACCATCGAGTTCCGCCGTACCGTCAGCGTGGCATGGTGCTCCTATTCTTTTGTGTCGCAGTCGCGTGATTGGTTGCCCGACAATGTTGGCGGTGTGGTGTGGATGTCGGTCGACAACCCTGGTCAGTCACCCCGTGTGCCTATCTTCTGTGGCACCACCGAGCTCCCTCAGCCCTACAGCATTTGTGGACAAAAAGAGTATAACCCCGATGCGGTGCTGTGGAAATACCGCAAGGCCAACAAACTCGCCACAGTGGCTTGGCAACGCACCAAGGCCATTATGTGCAACGAGCTGAAAAACCTTGAGGAAAACGCCTTTGGCGGTCTTGACGCACTCGAACGTGAAGTCTCACGTTTCACCCGTGTGGGACGTGCCGATCAAGCCACAGCTTCGCTCAACAACTACACGCGCGAGCAATACGAGAACAGCTCTTTTGCATGGTCTCAGCTCGAGAATCGTTTTTGGACAATGTTCGGAATGGGATTTTAATAATTGAAAATTGAGAATTGAGAATTGAGAATTGGCTACCGCTCTTTGTATTGTCAGTTCACAGTTCACAGTTTACAACAAATATCTTTTAAACCATGAAAAAACCTCTTGCAATTCTTATTGTTACGGCTCTTTTTGCCGGTAGTGTCATGATGACTTCTTGTGCCTTCCTCGACAATGTGGCCAAGAATGTCTCCAGTCTTGCCAATCTCGTCAATTGCGAGTATGCGTTGAAGAATGTTTCCAATGTCACCGTGGCAGGTGTGAACGTGAAGAATGTCACCAATGGCAACATCTCCGCCACCGATGTGGTGAAATTAGTGGCCGCTATCACCACCAAGAGTGTCCCTCTCGCCCTGGATGTCAATATCAATGTGAAAAATCCCACCACGAATAGTGCGAAACTCACCATGCTGGATTGGGCTCTTGATATTGCTGCCACCGAGTTCGCCACAGGTACTACGAATCAGACTTACAATATCAACCCCAATACCACCTCCACGGTGCCCTTGGCTGTCAATACCGACATCTATCGTCTGTTCTCTTCCGACGGCATCAATTCTTTGAAATCTTTTGCCAGTTCCTTCACCAAGGAAGGCACCTCTTCGCAGGTGGGCCTCCGTGTCCGTCCCTCCATCCAGGTGGCAGGACAGACCTACAAATCGCCCAACTACATCTCCATTATGAAGCCTGCCGCCAATTCTTCCAACAACACCAATATTGGCACAGGTACAGGTACAGGCACAGGCACAGGCACAGGCACTGGTACAGGTACAGGCACAGGGTCGGGTTCTTCTACTGGTAAATTTGGTATCAAGCAAGGTTGATTTTCAAAACCGGCAAATATGACAGATGGAAGTGGGCAACATCCTGCTTGCATCTGTCATTTTTGTGAATAGTGAATAGTGGATAGTGAATAGTGGATAGTGAATAGTGAATAGTGAATAGTGACTGGGAAGGCGGGAGCCAATTCTCAATTTTCAATTCTCAATTCTCAATTTTTATGAATATAGAAGCCGAAATTCAAGCAGTTGTTACTGCCCAACGTCAGTTCTTTCGTTCAGGTGCCACCCTCGATGTGTCGTGGCGTATCGCCCAACTGAAGAAACTCAAAGCCGCCGTCCTCTCACATCGTGAAGAGTTGGAGGATGCCATCATGCAGGACCTTGGCCGCAGCCGTGTCGAGGCCTCTCTGTGCGACATCGCCCCTATCATCATCGAGATAAACGAGATGTTGCGGGGTCTTCGTCGTTGGGCCCGTCCCGAGTGCCATTTCAGCGGATTGGCGTGCTTCCCCAGCCTTGTCACCAAGGTGTACAAAATGCCCTACGGGGTCACCTTGGTCATCAGCCCCTTCAACTTCCCTATGCTGCTCACGTTGGGCGTGGTGGCGGCCAGTATGTCGGGAGGCAACACCGTCGTTGTCAAAGCCAGCTCGAAATCGGCTGCCAGCACCGCCGTATTGAAAAAATTCATCGCCGAAGTGTTCCCGCCCGAATATGTCGCACTTATTGATGGGGGTCACGAGGTGGCGGACATCTGTCTCGAACAGCGTTTCGACAAGATATTCTACACCGGTTCGCCCTCTGTGGGCAAACATGTGCTCGAATGTGCCGCCAAGAACCTCACCCCTGTGGCGCTCGAATTGGGTGGCGAAACGGGCAACTGGGCCGTGGTGCGCAAAGATGCCGACCTGCGCGATGCTGCCCGCAAGATAGCCTTCTTCAAACTCTGCAACGCGGGACAGATATGCATCAATGTCAACCATGTGGCCGTGGCCGAGGAGGTGGCTGAAGAATTTGTCGGCTTGCTTAAGGCCGAGTTTGTTCGCCAGATAGGCGAGGAGCCTCTGACAAATGAGGACTATCCCAAACTCATCACCCCTGCCGCCTATCATAAATGTGCCTCCGAGGCGGATCAATATCGGTCGCGCATAGTGCTCGGAGGCGAGGGCGACCCTGCCACACGTCGCTATGCCCCCACCATCATCTATCCCGTGCGTGTGGACGAGCCCATTGTTATGCACGAGCTCTTCTGTCCCTTGTTGCCCGTGGTGCCTTTCAAGGACGTCGAGGTGGAGCAACTGATGGACATCATCGCCCAGCGCGAGCACCCCTTGGCGATGTATCTTTTCACCCGCGACATCTGTTGGGCCAAGCGCACCATGCGGCGGCAGCAGTATGGTGGAGGGTGCATCAACGAGGTGTGTATGCACCTGATGGTCGAGGGGGTGCCCTTTGGCGGCACAGGACATTCGGGCATGGGGGCCTATCACGGCGTGTGGGGCTTCCGCGAGTTCACCCATCCCTCCACGGTGCTCATCGGCAAAACCCGCCTCAACCTCTCCCTGCGCGAACACCCCTACAGCGGCAAAGCCGGCCAACGAAAACAAAAAATGCTCCGCATTATTACTGGGAAGTAGCGGAAAAATGTGAAAAGTGAATGATTGAAAGTGGGTGTCGAGGTGCGGAAATCGTGTTAAACGAATGTTAAAAATAGGTGTCAAAGGGTGAGAATGGTGTTAAGCAGATGTTAAAAATAAATGGTGAAATGTGAAAACGATGTTAAATTTAAAGTGCATGGTGAAAAGTGAATGGTGACCTCAATTTAACATTTTGTTCCTTTATTGCGTTCTTTGCCCTTTCATTATGCCTTCACTCCTGGTGGGACAATATTGGGAGGATATTGGGAGGATATTGGGAGGATATTGGGAGGATATTGGGAGGATATTGGGAGAAGTGCTGCCGGAAGTAGCGACAGATGGCCTCTACAAAAGTGGACAATTGACCCTTGATATCCCCACTTTCGGACGCCAAATTGGCCACAAAGTGCCTTCCAAATGGGGTTGGCGATGAAAAATCGCGACGCTGATATGTGCGCCAAGAGCGGGGAAAAGTATCAAAAATAGGGGGGGTGGTGCATGATTTTGAAGCCGAAAAGAGCTGACATTTGATATATTTTGTTGCACTTTCAAAGGTTGCATCAGGGGTGTTGAGTGTTTTGTGATGTTGTATTTTGTTGATTCTTTGCTTTTTAGATGAATTGTAGATTTTCTTAGGTAGACAGTAGACAGTAGACAGTTGTTTTTTTGAGGGGTACAATTTTCCTTATTTATTAT
>JAZUFY010000057.1:0-19479 GCA_045640925.1 Bacteroidales bacterium | reverse complement strand
TTTTGGAGGAGGATTTCCATTTTCATACGAGGCGGGTGTCAATATGCCCAAGGCAATTATTGAATGGGTAAAAGGCAACAAGGTGGATCCGGGTATTCTTGCCCCTCAATATGGAAAACGCTTCGCGAAGTGCGATTATTTAGTGTCGGTGAGATAATTTTTCACAGAGCAATGAATCACTTGGATAAGGGTTATGGGTTAATGGTTATTGGTTATCGATAGTTGGTTGTCTCACATTGCTGTTGTCAGATCTGGTTTGACTGACATCTGACACAATGTTTGATGACCTGTTTTCTTACGGAGGATTGAAATGTATGATTATTGATGATGATTTTTTGGATTTGGTGCGTGAGAAGGCGCAGGCTTCTGAACGTTTGCGGATGCATCATGACCTCAGAAATGGTGAGGATGATGATTCTCAGCGGATGCTGAATGTGATGGAACCTGGAACGAAACATAGGATTCATCGTCATACCATGTCGAGCGAGACGGTCGTCTTGCTGCGGGGACGTATGGACGAGGTGTTTTATGATGATAATGGCAATGAGACAGAACGCATCCATCTGGGTGGAGGCTCGGGCATCTATGGTGTGAATATTCCCATGGGGCAATGGCACTCTATAGAGGTGTTTGAGCCAACAGCTATCTTTGAGGCGAAAGATGGGAAATGGGAAGAGATGAGGGATGAGGATGTATTCTCTTCTTAGCACGCAGAATGCACTGAATTAAAGGAATGTAATCCATTTGAAGAACATCCTTCGGTCTGAAAACAAACAACGAATTGCACGAATTACTTGGATTTTTCTTTCTTGATCACGAATTGGGCGAAAGACACGGATAATGGTTATCTCTCATTGCTTTATTGCCAGATCTGGTTTGACCAGACGTAAACGAATACTAAATGATGATAAAAAAATAACTTGAGACAATGTTTTGATTTTTTATATATCATTGAGCAAGCCTAGAGGCGGGTCTCACAATTTGTGATACCCTTCTCCAAAAGTGGAGAGAGTCAGTTGGCGCAAAAAATGCGGCAACTCAATCTGAAGAAAATCCAACATATTAAAGGTCGCATTATTAAATCTTGAATTATGTCACTAAATCTGTTCACAGAAAGTGCATTTGTATGCCGTGGGGACGAATATGGCAAGGATTGGCTATATTTGAGGAATCTTATACTTATGAAGGATATGGAGAAGGCGAGATCTGCAGTCAACAATGGCGAAATAGTGCTGTATCAGCCTGATGATGCCTGAATAGTACATGGAGAAATTTTGCAGTGTATTATTATTTGGAGAATTTGGGGTAATTTTGCATAATAAAAAATGAGAATTTGAGTTATTATTGCAAAATATCTTATGAGAATATGAAAATTACAGAGTACGTTTTCCGAAGGAAACTATACGATAGGATGCTGCAATGGAAGCAGGAGGAACAAGGTCAGACGGCTTTGCTGATAGAAGGAGTGAGACGTGTGGGCAAATCGACTCTGGCGGAAATCTTCGCAAAAAAAGAGTATCGCTCATACATACTAATCGACTTCAACAAGGCGAGTAAGGAGACGAAAGGTCTGTTTGACGACTTGTCATCGCTTGATTTCATCTTTCTGAGACTCCAGGCTCAGTATGGCGTGCAGTTGTATAAGCGTGAGTCTGTAATAGTGTTCGACGAGGTGCAAAAGTGCCACAATGCACGTCAGGCTATCAAGTATTTGGTGGAGGATGGACGTTATGACTACATAGAAACAGGCTCATTGATCTCTATCCGCAAGAATACAAAGGATATCACCATCCCGAGTGAGGAGGAGCGTGTGCAACTGCATCCGATGGATTTTGAAGAGTTTCGTTGGGCGATGGGTGATGATGCTTTGATGCCACTCTTGAAGCAGTTTTATGATAAGCGTGTGCCGCTTGGTGGCGCTTTTAGGAATACGATGAGAAACTTAAGGTTGTATATGCTGGTGGGCGGTATGCCACAGGCTGTGGCCGAGTATCTGAAAACTAACAACCTGAGTCGTGTGGATAAAAAGAAACGCGACATCCTGAAACTGTACTTTGAGGATCTGAACAAGATTGACCCGAGCGGAAAGGCAGCAATGCTCTTCAAGGCTGTTCCCGCCCAACTGACTGGAAATGCAAAGCGGTATCAGGTGTCGAGTGTGTTGAAGGACGATCGTGTTGATACAGTGGCAAGTGTGGTGAGCGAGATGGCGGCATCGATGTGCATCAATCTGTCGTATCATGTGAATGACCCTAATGTAGGCTTGAATCTGTCGGAAGATATGGATTGCTACAAGATGTTTGTGTGCGATACGGGGCTGTTCATCACGTTGGCTTTCTGGGATAAATCGTACACAGAAAATGTTATCTACGAAAAGCTTCTGAGCGACAAACTCTCTGCCAATCTTGGGTATGTGTATGAGAATCTTGTGGCACAGATGCTGGTGGCTACAGGCAATGAATTGTATTACCACACTTGGCCAACTCCAGACGGCAAGCATAACTATGAGATAGACTTCCTGTTGTCAAGAGGCAACAAGCTTTGCCCTCTTGAGGTAAAATCTTCCGGATATAAGTCGCATGCATCACTCGATGCTTTTCAGCAGAAGTTCCCATCAAGGATTCTTCACAGATATCTTATATACACCAAGGATATCGCAAAGAATCAGGATGTGCTGATGTTGCCGGTGTTTATGGTGGGGTTAATATAAGAAAAAGCCATGGTCTTGCGACTGAGGCTTTGCAACGAAAACGATGGTTTGACATAGTTCGGCATGCTCACTAACCGAGCTCACCAACCTCCTTCGACTTCGCTCAGGAACAGATGGGGTTACTTTTTACTCAAATCACGGAAGACTTGGTGACGGTTAGCCTTGAGATTTTTTTCGACATGAAACATGGATCCAACTTTGAACCTGTTTCTCGGAAATTTTTACAATTATAAAATTATATTTGCCTATTCCACGAAAAAGTTGTAATTTTGTATCTTCACCGAAAGCGATAGGGATGACGATACTCGTCTGATGTATTTTGATCTGAAGCCTTTCAAAGATGTCTTGTCTCATTAGGACTTCTTCTCTTTGGATGCATGATGCTTTATATCTCACATGGAACGAGTATGGGTTATGTATGATGATTTATGAGTGGGCGGATGCTGCTTGATTTATGATTTAACAACGAATTTCACGAAAGACACTGATAATGGTTATCGGTTATTGGTTATTGGTTATTGGTTATTGGTTATCGGTTATCGATTGTTGGTTATAATCGATTCTAACAACGAATTGAGATTTTTATGTATGGTTTTGAATTAATACAATAAAATATATGGAACAGCGTAAGCGTATTTACCTCTGCCTGGCACACATGAGTGAGGCAGGACTGGAACAGAAATATATCAAGGAGGCTTTCGACACCAACTGGGTGGTGCCTCTGGGACCGAATGTTAACGCTTTTGAGGCTTCGTTGGCAGAGTTTGTTGGACAGGACAAGAAGGTCGTGGCCCTCTCGGCAGGTACGGCGGCGGTGCATCTGGCACTGCTGGCTTGCGGAGTTGGACCTGGCGACGAGGTGTGTGTGCAGAGTTTCACGTTCTGCGCTTCGTCGCACCCGATCACTTATCTCGGTGCTAAGCCTGTCTTCATCGGCAGCGAACGCGACACGTGGAATATGGACCCAGAACTGTTGGAGGCTGCCATAAAGGACCGTATCACAAAGACTGGCAAGAAGCCCAAGGCCATTGTACCCGTGGCTCTATATGGTATGCCTTACGATATCACCCGCATCATGGAGATTGCCGACCGCTATGATATACCCGTCATCGAGGATGCCGCCGAGGGTTTCGGATCGAAGTTTGATGGTCAGGTGCTCGGTACGTTTGGCAGGTACGGTGTGCTTTCGTTCAACGGCAATAAGATGATTACGACTTCGGGAGGAGGAGCGTTGGTGTGCTCTTCGCCCGAGGATGCAAATAAGATTATGTGGTATGCCACGCAGGCACGAGAGGCTTATCCCTATTATGAGCATGAGGCTATCGGATACAATTACCGCATGAGCAATATCTGTGCAGGAATTGGTCGCGGTCAGATGACTGTGGCGGATGACCATATCGCCCATCACAAGATGGTGCAGGCACTGTACAGAGAGCTTCTGAAAGATGTGCCAGGGATCCATCTTCATGAAGCGCCTGTGCACGAAAACGATAACGAAAACGAAAATTTCAAGGTTTATGATTCGAACTTCTGGCTTTGCACGATTACACTCGACCCTGATTTGAGAATCAAAGGTCAGGAGAAGGCTTATGGTGCCGCTATCACTTCGGCTGTGGGCGGTGCTGCGGGTGTGATTCATGCGGGAGGCGGTGTGCATACCGATTGTGAGCCTAACACCAATGTTGAGGCATTGCGTATGTGGATGGATGCCGCCCAGGTGGAGGCTCGTCCCGTGTGGAAACCGATGCATAAGCAACCCGTTTATAACGTGATGTACGAAAATGTACCGCTTCGCTGCGAAAACGCTAATGGAGATAGTGTGTGTTACGAAGGGCCAAAGTCTTGTGCATACATGAACAAGAATGAAGTGTGTGAGGAGATTTTCAAGGTGGGTATGTGTCTGCCTGCAGGGCCATACGTGACCGAGGAGGATGTCCGCTATATTGTAGATAAAATAAAAGAGGCGATTGAAGAATAGACCTTCGGTACGAAAGACGAATTACCTTCGGTACGAAAACGAAAACAAAGGACGAATAACTTCGTACGAAAACGAAAAACGAAAAATGAAAACGAAGGGAGGGCAATAAATGTCCTCCCTTTTCGTTTATAAAAGGGATTTTTAGTACGATAATATAGTCTTTCACAAAATACGAAGTTATGGAAGGGGCTAAGAAGGCAAGAAATTTTAGAAATTACAAAGTTTGGCAAGATGCTGTAAATTATGCCACGGAAATATATAATGTTATTAATGGTATGCCTTGGTTTGAAAAAAAAGGTCTTTGCGATCAATTGCAGAGGGCTGTTGTGAGTATTTCTAGCAATATTGCTGAAGGTTGTGCAAAGCCATCAGATGTGGAGTTTGCTAAATTCTTGCATACAGCTTTGGGGTCTTCCTTTGAGGTTGAAACGCAATTGTTGATTGCTAAGAATGTCGGTTATATTGCCGAGGATATCTATGAATGCCTTCAAAAGACAAATGTTGATATCCAACGTCAACTTTCGGCTTTGCTCTCGTCTTTACAGGAAAGACCTTTGGTACGGAGATCGAAATAACTTCGGACGAAAGACGAATTACCTTCGGTACGAAATAACTTCTTACGAAGACGAAGAACGAAAACGAAGGACGAAAACGAAGAACGAATTACGAAAACGAAACCTGCGGTACGAAATAACTTCTTACAAAGACGAAGCACGAAAACGAAGCACGAATAATCTTCGGGTATTGGTTATCGATTTTAACAACGAATTTCACTTTAATTTGCACGTTCCACTTAAAAGTTACCATAAAGTTGTTTGCATTTGAAAATTATTTGTATATTTGCAATATATTTCTTGAATATGTGCGATATATAATAATTGAATTTCTTGAATATGTGTAAATGTGCCTGGTTTGATTTTTTTGAAAATGTGTGGATGGTTATTGTAGTGCACAGATATTCAATGAATAAAATGAGACTATTTTTATGAAACGGAAAATATACAATGACCTGTTGAAATGGAAGAATGAGCGTCAGGGTTCAGTGGCCCTTCTGATAGATCTATAGTTGGGGCGATAATTTGTACAAAAACGACTAAACTTGATTTTTGCACGCAGAATACGCCGAATTAAAGGGATAGGGTGCTGTAAAGGTTACACATTGCTTTTATTGTCATATTCGGTTCTAACCAACATCTGACGCAATGTTCGAAGACCTCCGGTATTTGAATAATGGTTATGGGTTATAGGTTATAGGTTATAGGTTATGGGTTATAGGTTATAGGTTATGGATTCTAACAACGAATTGCGCGAAAGGAACGAATTTTTCTTGCATACGATGGCACTGAACATTAGGAGAAGTCTGGCTTTTTAGCTGGTCTTCTCCTTTTTTTATTTCTTTGTCGAGTTTTGCCGATGATGGTGTCGTCTTGGCGTTAAAGATGCGCAATGTGGTCAAGTGGGGATCAAGTTCGTGTCAAGACTGAGGCGTTGTTTCGTTGATTGTGTTATTGTTTATGGGTTTGAAACACGAGTATGGAGGCGGGTGAGGCGTGCGGAGTGATGGTGAAAGTGTCGGCGAGGGATTCGTTGAGGGTGCCGTGCCACCATTGGTCGAGGCAGCGGCGATGGATGGGATAGCGGAGTCCGCTGACGCTGATGGGCACCTGCGGGGTGAGGGAGAAGATGGAGACCTGCTGTCCAGCGAAGGAGGGGAGGCTGGTTTCGGTGTGTAGGGCGGTGAAGGTGCCGTGGTCGGTGATGATGCGCACGGAGGCTTGCAGCGAGTATTGTGCGAGGAGGCTGAGGTTGCCGAGGGTGTGGTCGTCGCGGAGGCCTGTGGCGCCGAGGATGGTGATGTCGGTGGCACCGAGAGAGAGGCAGTGATGGAAGGCTTTGGTGAGGTCGTTGGTTTCCTGCTCGGCGATATGGATGAAACGGTCGGAGAAGTGCGTTTTGATGTCGGGAGGGAGTGAGTCGCCGTCGCCGACGATGGTGATGTCGGTGGTGTTGAGGTGCGTGAGGCCGAAGTCGAGGAGTTTTTGGAAGGCTCCGTCGCAGCATACGATGGCCTCGGCCTGCAGCAATGGCTGCAAGGCGACGGGGTGGGAGGGGAACAGGCCGTTGGCGAGAAGTATCATGGTGTTGTTTGTGTTTTGGATTCGGATTTACTTTCTTTTCTTTTCCAGCGTCGGTAGCCGAGGATGGCGATGACGGAGTAGACGAGATACATCACGGCGGTGGGGTAGAGGTCGGCGATGAGGGACATGGCTATCATTACGGGTTCGACGACAATCCAACAAAGCCACTGCTGGTAATATTTCTTGGCCAGCATCCACATGCCCACGATGCTTAGTGCGGAGGTGAAGCCGTCGAGCCAGGCGGTGTGGCTCTCGCCGAGCTGTTGCAGCAGCAATGACAGTGCCACGGTGAGGAGGATGACGATGGCGGCAATGGGTAGCCAGTACTTACGTGGCATGGAGCGGATGCCTTCGTCGGCCATACTCTCGGTGTCGGCATGTCGCATTTTCCACCAACTGAGGGCACCGTAGATGCTGATGACGACGTAGTAGATGTTGATGGCAGCGTTGGCGTAGAGGTGGCTGCCGAAGAAGATGTAGATATATGCCAGAGGCATCAGCACACCGAAAAACCACAACAGGGGGTGGGCCCGATATTCGAGTATGAGGTAGATGATGCCGATGATTGCGCCGAGGAGTTCCATAAGTGGGTTTTAAAATTTCATTGCTATGCGGAAGGTGAAGTTGGTGCCAGGCTGTTGGTAGTAGGCGCGGTCGGTGTAGAGGAGGCCGTTGTAGGCATAGTCGGCGGTCCAGGCGCTGAGGCGGTAGTGGTGGTTGAGGATGTTGTTGACGAGGATTTGGGCCTCGATTTCGCGATGACCTTTGAGTTGCCAGGTGTAGCCCGCTTTGAGGTTGAGCAGGAAATAGGCCTCCTGGCGGTTGATTTGGCGAGAAGTGTTGTCGCAATACATGGCGCCCACATATTTGCCTATAAGTTGCAGTTTGGCATTGAGGAAAGGCTCGAAAGTGGCTATGGCGGCACCTACCACTGAGGGGGAGAAGGAGAGGTCGGTAGTGGCTGTGCGACGAACGGCCACGGCATCGATACCGCTACGGAAGTCGTCGAAAGTGTAGTCGAGAATCTTGTTGCTGCTGAGGGTGAGGTTGGCATCCATCTTCATCCACGAGGCGAAGCGGTAGCCGCCCATGAGCTCAAGGCCTATGCGGTAGGAACGATCCACGTTCTCCATGAGGGCGTAGCCGCCTGAATTGAGAGCACCCACGGCGGTGAGCTGGTCTTTGTAGAGCATGGCGTAGGCATTGGCGGCAAAGGAGCCGCGGGAGCCGTTGTATTGATAGCCCGCCTCGATGTCGAGCATGGCTTCGGCCTTCACGGTGTCGCCAGCCACCTTGATGTTCTCCTTGATGTCGGGACGTGCGGGCTCTCTTTGGCTGATGCCAGCCACGAAGTAGAGTCGCTGATGGGGGTTGAGAACCCAGTTGAGTCCCACCTTGGGGTTGAAGAAAAGATAATCTTCGAAAAAGTGGAGCATCGCAAGGTCGTCGTCGGGGCCCTCGATGCGGTAGTTGACGAGGCGTAGCTGGAGGTCGCCGTAGAGGTTGAGGTGTTTGGTGAGGGTGCGGTTGATTTTGGCAAAGGTGGTGGCGTCACGCTTGGTGCCTTTGTTGCGGTACCACTCAGAGGGGTGCTCCTTGGTGATGGAGGCATCGTCCTGCTGCCAGATGATATGGCCGAAATGGTCGCCCTCGAAATAGAGCATCGTCTGACCGAAGCTGATGTCCCACGGACTGTGGGAGTAGTTGGCGGCAAGGCGACCTGTGATGGCACCGTTGTTCTCAAATTTGCGTGTGATGCGGTCGGGGTCGAGGTCGGCATACTGCTCGTAGAAACCATCGCCGTGGGTGAAGTTGGCAATCGCGTTGAGGCTCCAATCGGGTGAGAGGAGATGGGTGAAATAGAGCTGGTAGTGGCGTTGGTGGTAGTTGTCGCTCTCGTCGGGGTAATAGCTCACGTTGCCGTAGCTGTCGGTGTGGGCACCCGAGCCGTTATATCGCGGGTCGGCATCAAGCTGGTAGTCGTAGGCACCGTCCCAGGTGATGCCTGTGCGTTGAGAACCGATGATGACGATAGCCTTGAGCATAGAACGGTCGCTTTGCCAGCCGCCCGAGAGGAAGAGCGACTGGTGGTCGCAAAAACCACCGCGAACGAAGCCGTCGCTGGTGAGGCCGCTGTAAGCCGCATCCATCGAAAAGCCGTGGCGTGTGATGCCTGTGCCTGCACTGATGCCGTATTGACGGGTGTTCCACGACCCCAAGCTGAAGTCGGCGGAACCGTAAGGAGTGCTGTTTGCGTTGAGCGTCTGAATGTTTAGCGCTCCGCCGAAAGAGGAGCTGCCTCCCACCGAGGCTCCCACGCCGCGTTGCAGCTGCATGGTGTTGGCCATGCCTGCGAGGTTGGGGATATTGACCCAGTACACCGTCTGGCTCTCGGCATCGTTAAGGGTGATGCCGTTGATGCCCACGTTGATGCGGGCAGCATCAACACCACGGAGGCGGAAGCTGGTGTTTCCCACCTTGCCGTTCTCGCCCGTGGCTACCACCGAGGGCTGCAACTCGATGATGTAGGGTAGCGACGTTTCGGTGCGGCTATCGTCGAGCTGCTCGTGGTTGAGGGTGGTGTTGGTGAGCGGGGTTCGCTGACCTACGTAGGTGTCGCATACGCTGACCTCGTTCAACTGTCGCACGGAGTCTTTGGCAGGATCTTGTGACCACGAAAGATTTGGAATGATAAAAAAGGCGACAATCAAAACCGTCCTGCGGCATTGCCGCACAGCCTCAAAGGCACAGAAATGTTTGTTTTTTGTGTTCATAATGTTTTCCTCCGCTGGTATTGCCCAGATCAGGTTTGAAGGGTATGTTCTCAGCCACAAAGGTTTAGGGCACCCCTAACTATTTTTTTGTTGATGCAAAGATACGAAAAACTTTTGAAATGAAGTTTCTTTTGCTTGAAAATTTCTATATTTTGCAGGCGATGGTGAGGGCGTAGGAGGGGTGGAGAGTGGTGCGGAGGGAGATAGAGGTGCGGTCGTAGAGGGATAGGAGGCTCTTAAGATTGTTGGTGATGCCTGTGCCGTAGAGCTTTACTAATGCCTCTTTCTGCGTCCACAGGGCGGCAAAGGTTTGGTCGGGGTGTTCGGATTGTAGCACCTGTGCCTCCTCCTTCTCGTTCATGCAATAGTTGAGGAGCGAGGAGGAGGGGGTGATGAAGCGTTCCACATCGATGCCTATGGGGTTGGAGTCAACCGCCACGGCGATGGCTTCGCGACAATGGCTGATGTTGAAATGTATGTCGGGGTGGTCGGCGAGGTAGGGCTTGCCGTGAGGCGAAGTGAAAAAGGTGCTTTCTGCAAGAGAAAAACCGAGAAGTTCCTGCAATAAAAGATAAGATTTAAGGCAGGCAAATTGACCGAAAGTGTGCTTGAAACGGAGTGCCTGTTCACGCCGCTGAAACGAGACGAGGGGCAGCATACGCTGCACCTCGATGTCGTTGCAGAGGACCATTTGGTCGAAAATTTGGTACTCCATTGTGGGGCTTTTTTCAAGAAATCGATATTTCGATATTTTCTAGGGACGGTTCCTTGAATTATCCGTTGTTGCGGTCGCGGCCGAGGAGTGAGCCAATCCACTGGCGGTTGAGACGGGCGATGTTCTGCCGTTTGATCTGTTTGGGACATTCGGCTTCGCAGGCGTAGGTGTTGGTGCAGCTACCAAAACCGAGCTCATCCATCTTGCATACCATCTTCTGCACACGGTCGGCAGCTTCGACGCGGCCTTGGGGTAGGAGGGCGAGGTGGCTTACCTTGGCACCCACGAAGAGCATGGCGCTGGCGTTTTTGCAAGCAGCCACACAGGCTCCGCAGCCGATGCATGCAGCAGCATCCATGGCTTGGTCGGCTTTGTGTTTGGGGATGAGGATGGAGTTGGCATCAGGCACACCGCCTGTGGTGGTGCTGATATAACCTCCTGCCTGGATGATTTTGTCGAAGGCGGTGCGGTCAACCACGAGGTCGCGGATGACGGGGAAGGGCTTTGCCCGCCAAGGTTCAATCCAAATCTCATCACCATCGTTGAACTTGCGCATGTGGAGCTGGCAAGTGGTGATGCCGTCGTCGTTGCCGTGGGGACGACCATTGATATAAAGTCCGCACATACCGCAGATGCCTTCACGGCAGTCGTTGTCGAAGCAGACGGGATGGGCTATGTTGTCGTTGACGAGCGATTCGTTGAGGATGTCGAGCATCTCAAGGAAGGAACACTCGTCGGAAATATTGTCGACATGATAGGTTTCGAAATGGCCCTTGGCACGGGCATTTTCTTGACGCCAGATATGTAGGGTAAATTTCATTGTTGTTCGTTTTTTTTTGTGACTCGTGACTTGTGATTTGTGATTGGGAGGGCGGAAGCCGCCAATTCACAATTCACTAATCACAATTCACTATTTATAGTTACGCTTTGCAATCTTGATGTGTTCGTAGTTGAGTTCTTCTTTGCTCATGACCTCGGGGTTGTTGTGGCCTTGGTATTCCCAAGCGGCGACATACATGAACTTCTCATCGTCGCGAAGGGTTTCGCCGTCCTCAGTCTGATGCTCGGTACGGAAATGTCCGCCACAAGATTCCTCGCGGTGGAGTGCATCGGCAATGATGAGTTGGGCCAACTCAAAGTAGTCTTCGAGACGATAGGCTTTTTCGAGTTCGGGGTTGAACTGGGTGGAGGTGCCAGGAATGTTTACCTCGTTCCAGAAATGACCCTCAAGTTCGCTGACGAGTTGTTTGGCCTTGGTAAGACTCTCGGTGTTGCGGGCCATACCGCAGTATTCCCACATGATTTTACCGAGGGCTTTGTGGAAATAGTCGACGGTGTGTTTCTCTGTAGCGGTGGCTTTGATGTCGAGGAGTCGGTTGATGCGTTGGCGAACATTTTCTTCGGCGGCATCAAACTCGGGAGTATTGTCGGAAATCTTGCCGACGTAGATTTGGTCGGCCAGATAGTTCTGAAGAGTATAGGGGAGCACAAAATAGCCATCGGCGAGACCCTGCATGAGGGCCGAAGCTCCGAGGCGGTTGGCGCCATGGTCGGAGAAGTTGGCTTCACCGGCAGCGAAAAGGCCAGGGATGGTGGTCTGCAACTCATAGTCGACCCAGAGACCACCCATAGTATAGTGGATGGCGGGATAGATGCGCATGGGGGTCTCGTAGGGGTTCAGGTCGGTGATTTTTTGATACATCTGGAAGAGGTTGCCGTAGCGGGCTTCCACCACATCACGACCGAGACGTTTGATGGCATCGGCGAAGTCGAGGTAGACGGCCAGACCTGTTGCCACACCGTAGCCGGCATCGCAGCGTTCCTTGGCGGCACGCGAAGCGACGTCGCGGGGAACGAGGTTGCCAAAGGCGGGATAGCGACGCTCGAGATAGTAGTCGCGGTCTTCCTCAGCTATGTCTTGGGGCTTGATTTTATGGGCACGGAGCGCTTCGACATCTTCCTTCTTCTTGGGCACCCAGATGCGGCCATCGTTGCGGAGGCTCTCGCTCATGAGGGTGAGCTTGGACTGATAGTCGCCGTGGACGGGGATGCAGGTGGGGTGAATCTGCACATAGCAGGGATTGGCGAAAGCGGCACCATGACGATGGCATATCCATGCTGCACTACCATTGCTGTTCATAGCATTGGTGGAGAGGTAATAGATGTTGCCATAGCCGCCCGTGCACAGTACTACGGCGTGTGCGGCATAGCGTTCAAGTTCTCCACTGACAAGATTGCGGACGATGATGCCTCGGGCGCGGCCTTCGACCACGACAAGTTCCATCATCTCACAACGTTCGTGCAAACGCACACTGCCACGAGCTATCTCGCGGCTGAGGGCACCGTAGGCACCCAGGAGAAGCTGCTGGCCGGTTTGACCACGGGCGTAGAAGGTTCGGCTGACCTGTGCACCACCAAAAGAACGGTTGTCGAGGAGTCCGCCATAGTCACGGGCAAAGGGGACGCCCTGTGCGACGCATTGGTCGATGATGTTGCTCGACACTTCGGCAAGACGGTAGACATTGGCTTCACGAGCGCGATAGTCGCCGCCTTTGATGGTGTCGCGGAAAAGACGCTCCACGCTGTCGCCGTCATTCTGATAGTTTTTGGCTGCATTGATGCCGCCTTGGGCAGCGATAGAGTGGGCACGACGTGGCGAATCCTGAATGCAGAAGATGTCGACATTGAAACCCAAAGCACCGAGCGATGCGGCAGCAGAGGCTCCTGCGAGACCTGTGCCCACAACAATGATGTTGAGCTTGCGCTTGTTGGCAGGGTTGACAAGTTTTTGGGTGGCTTTATAATTGGTCCATTTTTCGGACAGAGGACCTTCAGGTATTTTGGAATCTAATTTCATGATGACTTTGGAATTATGATTTATGAATTATGATTTATGAGTAAGGCTTGCAGCCCATGTTTCACATATCATTCTTCACATTTCACTATTATTTAAAACCCTAAGAATACGAGGATGGCTACAGCTGCAAAAGCGAGGCACACGAACCAGGCGTAGATGATGGCGCAGATTTCGATGGCGTTGCTGTACTTGTAGTTGTTGAGGCCGAGGGTCTGGAATGCCGAGGCAAAAGCGTGGCGCATGTGGAACCAGACGATGACGAAGAACACAAGGTAGAGCAGCATGATGACGGGGCTGCGGAATTTTTCGCGAGTGAGTAGGTAGAAGTCGGGTTCGACTTCGTAGCCAGCCTCAACGAGGGAGGCTTTCTCCTCCTTGCTGATATGCTTGACCCACTTGTGGTCCTCGGAGAAAGTGTTCTCTATTTCGGCCTTTGCTAAAGCTTCGGCAGCAGGAACGGCAGCACGGAGTTTGTTGAGCTCATCTTCGATGAGTTTCTTCTGGTCTTCGGGCAACTGGTCGGCATACATGGACATCTGCTGTTCGTTGGTCGAGATGAACTCTTCAGGTGTCATCTGATATTGCATGGAGGCTTGGCGTAGAGCGTTGACCTCGTCGGATTGGAGTTCGGACACCTTGACCATATATTGTCCTTCCACCCAGCCGAGTTTGACAAAGTAGAAGTCGGTGAAGTGCAGGATAAGGCAGACAAAGATGAGTATGCCTGTCCAAATCATCAGTTTGGAGCCGGGATGAGTCTTGGTGCGGCTGGGCTGGTGATAGCCCACGGGACGGGCCATCTTGTTGGTGAACCAAAGCCACACGGTGAGGCATATATGCAGGAGAATACAGCCCAAGAGGACAATCTCAAACACTTTGACAATGTAGTTGGTGCCCATAAAGTGGCAGAAATCGCTGTACCAGGTGCCACCGTCGTGACGGAGGATGCAGAGGTTGGCACAAGCGTGAAACAGAAGGAAGATGAGCAGGAAAGCGCCTAAAAGGGCCACGCAGATCTTCTTGGTGATGGATTGGATTTTTGGAAGGTTCATATTCTTGTATTGATTTTTGCTATTGATAATTACTTCTTGGGAGCTCCGCCGCCGAAATCGTCGAAGAGTATGTTATCGGGAGCGACACCGAGGCTGTCGAGCATGGTCGTTACCGCTTTGGACATGGGGCCGGGGCCGCACATGTAGTACTCGATGTCTTCGGGTGCTGGATGATTCTTGAGGTAGGTGTCGTACATCACATTGTGTACGAATCCTGCGGTATAAGGCACACCCGCTTGGTCGGCTGCAGGGTCAGGACGGTCGAGGGCAAGGTGGAAATGGAAGTTGGGGTGCTCTTGCTCTAACTTGTGGAAATCGTCGAGGTAGAAAACCTCGTTGAGGGCTCGGGCGCCATAGAAATAGTGCATCGGGCGCTGGGTGCAGTTGAGGGTGCGTGTGAGGTGCATGATTTGTGCACGCAGCGGGGCCATACCTGCGCCGCCGCCTACCCATATCATCTCGTTGCCCTTGGCATCGTCGGTCCAAGTGCCGTTTTCTGTACCGCGAACATGGAATTCGCCGTAAGGACCCGACATGACGACCTTGTCGCCAGGCTTGAGTGAGAAGATATACGATGAGGCTATGCCGGGGTTCACATTCATAAAACCGCTGCGGTCGGGCTTGAACGGCGGTGTGGCTATACGCACGGTGAGCATGAACACATCGCCTTCGGCGGGATAGTTGGCCATAGAATAGGCTCGCACCGTAGGTTCGTTGTTTACGCAACGCAGGTCGAACATGTTCGACTTTTCCCATGCAGGGAGATACTCTGCCCCGATGAGGTCGCGGTCAAAATCGGAGTAACGAATGTCAAAAGTGGGGATCTTGATCTGGGCATAGCTGCCAGGCACAAAGTCCATGTGTTCGCCTTTGGGCAGCTGCACTTTGAACTCCTTGATAAAGGTGGCCACGTTGCGATTGGAAATTACCGTGCATTCGTATTCCTTGATGCTGAGTATGGATTGGGGAACAACGATTTTGAGGTCTTCTTTCACCTTGACCTGGCACCCGAGGCGCCAATGGTCCTGAATCTGTTTGCGGGTGAAGAAACCCACCTCGGTGGGGAGTATGGCACCGCCACCTTCAACGACACGGCATTTGCATTGTCCGCAAGACCCTTTGCCGCCACAGGCCGAGGGCAGGTAAATCTTCTGTTCGGCAAGTGTGGAGATAAGGGTGTTGCCTGTGGGGACGGTGAGTTTTTTGTCGTCGTTGATGGTGATGGTCACATTGCCTTGGGGCACAAGTTTGGCGCGGAGCACCAAAAGCAGTGTCACCAAAAGGAGGATGACCACCAGGAAAACGACGAGGGCTGTTATGATAGTTGTGCTCATTGATTGTCAGTTTTATAGTTTTATTCCCATGAACGACATGAACGCGAGGCCCATGAGGCCGGTGATGATGAAAGTGATGCCAACGCCTTTGAGTGCGGGAGGGATGTGGGAATAGCGTAGTTTCTCGCGTATGGCGGCAATGCCTACAATGGCCAACAGCCAGCCGATGCCCGAACCAAGGGCGAAGCAGGTAACCTCGCCGATGTTGCTATAAGCACGTTGCTGCATGAAAAGCGATCCGCCCATAACGGCACAGTTCACCGCGATGAGGGGCAGGAATATGCCCAAAGAGTTGTAGAGTGAAGGACTGAACTTCTCCACTACCATCTCTACAATCTGCACTATGGCGGCAATGACGGCTATGAACATGATGAGCGAGAGGAAGGAGAGGTCGACATCTTTGAGGCTGTCGCTAATCCACACCAAGGCTCCCGGCTCAAGCACGTATTTGTTGAGCAGATAGTTGACCGGCACGGTGATGAACAACACAAAGGTCACAGCCACGCCAAGTCCCAACGAAGTTTTCACCGTCTTCGATACTGCCAAGTACGAACACATGCCGAGGAAGAAGGCGAAAATCATATTGTCGATAAAAATCGACTTTATAAAGATATTGAAATATTCCATTATTCACACAATTCTTTGTCCTTTGTACGCTGTATCCAAATAATGACACCCACCAGGATGAGGGCCATCGGTGCCATGATTATCAATCCGTTGTTCTCATAACCTATTTTGTAGAGTCCGAGTTTCTCCATCACAGGGTAGCCCCACAGGGTTCCGCTGCCAAAGAGTTCGCGCACTATGCCGAGGATTATGAGTATGATGCCGTAGCCGAGGCCGTTGCCGATACCGTCGACAAACGATTCCCAAGGTTTGTGGCTCATAGCAAAGGCCTCCAGACGACCCATGACGATGCAGTTGGTGATGATAAGTCCCACATATACGGAGAGTTGTTTGCTCACATCGTATACGAAAGCCATGAGCACTTGGTTGACCAAGATGACCAAAGCCGAGACCACCACAAGCTGCACGATGATGCGGATGCGTGGAGGTATGGTGTTGCGCATGAAGGAGATGATAAGGTTGGAGAGTGCCACGACTACGGTCACCGAAAGTGCCATAACCACGGCAGGTTTGAGTTGCGCCGTAACTGCCAAACAGGAGCAGATGCCCAACACCTGCACGGTGATGGGGTTGTTTTTGGCTAAGGGGTTGGTGAAAAGTTTGCTGTTTTTACTCATTTTCGGCCTCCTTTTTGTTTGACATTTGAGAATCAGGAATGGAGAGTGTGTCGCACACGTTGTTCTTCATTCTGAGTTCTTCATTTTTATTATTGATGAAGCCTTGATAGCGTACCAGCCCTTCACCCAGCATGGCGCTGACTCCGTTTGAAGTCATTGTGCCGCCACTGATGGCGTCCACTTCGTGCTCACCAGCGGGGTCGGCATGTTTCTTCACAGCCACTGAAACCACGTTGCCCTCCTCGTCGAGAATCTTTTTCCCGATAAAGGGTGTCTGGAATTTCGGGGTGGTTATTTCGGCACCAAGACCCGGGGTCTCGCTGTCGTGGCTGAAAGTTACGCCGATGATGGTGTTGAGGTCTTCGGCGAGGGCTATATTGGCATAGATGGGTCCCCAAAGGCCGTTGCCCTGGATGGGAATGACATAACCCGTGGAGCCGTCTTTCTCAAAAACGTAGACGGGGAAGAGCCCCTGGCCTCCGTTCTTTTCTTTGTCCTGCTCGGCTTTGAGGTTGATGTCAAAAGCGCGTACCTCGCCCTGCTCCAACTCATTTGTGGCCACATTGTATTTGGTCATAACCTCGCCGCTTGTGCTCACGGCAAGTTCCTGCGTGAAATATTGGCGGTAGAGGGCTTCGGCTCCATCTCTGTCGGTGGTGACGTTGATGGCAGCCAGGAGGGTCTGCATCTTTTCGTTGCGCACATTCTCTTGCTGGCGACTCTTGAGTCCCATGGCTACCACCGAGAGGATGACTGCCACTACGGCTACCAGCACCGCAGAGTAGATGAATATGTATTTATTGCTGAAATTCTTCATGCTTCAACCTCCTTTCTTGCTACGCCACGACGTTGGCGGCGTTTGATGTTGCGTGAAACCACGCAGTGGTCAATGAGCGGTGCAAAGCAGTTCATCAGCAGGATGCTGAGCATCATACCTTCAGGATAGGCAGGGTTAAGCACACGCAGCAACACCGCAAAGGCTCCTATCAACAAGCCGTAAATCCATTTGCCGCAGTTGGTTTGGGCGGCTGTAACGGGGTCGGTGGCCATGAACACGGCGCCAAACATAAATCCGCCCATCACAAAGTGGTAGTAGAAAGGCAGCTGCATATAAGCGTTGGCTCCGATAAGGTTGAAAAGCAATCCCATCAATCCACCTCCCAACACCACGCTGAGCATGATACGCCAGCTGGCTATGCCGGTTACGAGGAGCACTATGGCACCCAGAAGGATGGCGATGACCGAGGTCTCGCAGGTGCATCCGGGGATGATGCCTATGAACATGTCGAGCAATGAAGACGAAGGTGCCATCCCTGCGGATATTTCGCCCAGGGGTGTGGCTCCCGCTATGGCATCCGTGCCCCAAAGGTCGGCTGCAATCCAAACGCTATCGCCCGACATGTGGGTGGGATAGCTGAAGAAGAGGAATGCACGGGCCACAAGGGCGGGGTTGAGAAAATTCATTCCTGTGCCGCCAAACACCTCTTTGCCGATGATAACGGCAAAAGCCACAGCTATGGCCAGCTGCCAAAGCGGTGTGGTCACGGGCACAATCATTGGGATGATGAATCCGGATACAAGGTAGCCTTCGTTCACCTCGTGGTGCCTGATCTGGGCAAAGGTGAATTCTATGGCCAGGCCTACCACATAGCTCACCACTATCAATGGGAGCATACGCAGGAATCCGAACCACAGGCAGTACCAAAAACTGGCTGCTGTGCCCAGTTCGAAAGGCCACTCTGCTGCCCTCAGCGAGGTCTGGTAGCCAATATTCCACATGCCAAACAGCATGGCTGGCACCAATGCTATCACCACGATTATCATGGCTCGCTTGAGGTCTATACTGTCGCGCACGTGGCTGCCCTTCCGTGTTACGGTGTTGGGGGTGAAGGCAAAGGTTTCAAAGGCCTCAAAGGTGCTTTTGAGCCACGGAAACTTGCCACCCTCCACAAAGTTGGGCTTGATTTTGTCTATAAAGTTGCGTAAGTTGTCAAACATCACAGGGCCTCCTTTCTTAGTTTCTCCAACGCCTCACGGATGATGGGTTGTATGTCGGTCTTGGAAGTGTCGATATATTCGCACAGGGCGAAATCTTCGGGCTCCACCTCGTATATGCCCAAGTTCTCCTGCAGCTCGATGTCGCCGATGATGCAGGCTTTGATGAGCTGGGTGGGATAGATGTCGAAGGGGAACACCCGTTCAAAGTTGCCCGTGAACACCAGCGGGCGAACATCGCCGTGGGTGTTGGTGTCGAATTTGGGTTTCAGCATCGGGGGCAGCATCGGGAAGAGGAAGTGGGCCCACTGAGGCACAAATCCGCTTGCAAAGGTGCGTGAGAAGCTGTATTTTCTTATACCAGGCATCAGCCAACCCATAAAGTCGTAATAGTTGCCCTCGGGCAGGATGGAAAGCAAGCTGTCGTAGGCCCCGATGAAGCCGTCGGGGGCAATCTGAGTGCCGCTGAGTATGTTGCCGCTGATAAAACGGTCGCCTTCAAAGGTGGGGCGGCTGTCCAGGCGGGGATATTCGGGGTCGAGGCATTGTGCTGCCGCTATGCTGCTGATGCAGGCGCCTGTCGCTATGCGGTAGTAGTGCGGATGCTTGATGTGGGGGCCTGCCACGGCGATGAGCCGCTCGGGAACGTAGGCTCCCGTGATGGCGAAGTGTCCCAGCACAG
>JAZUFY010000056.1:0-4208 GCA_045640925.1 Bacteroidales bacterium | reverse complement strand
CGGGGCGATGGTGATGGAGCTGCCCTTGGTGGACATGTGGCCCATGGTTGTCATGCCAGGGATTTGGTCAGCGGGGTACGGGATGATGGTCTTATCGAGCGTTTCGGTCTCAATCGAATAGGTATTGTAGCTTCCTGCAAGACCAAACTGCCATTTGCCAGTTTTGTAACCCACTTTCACGCCGCCGGTGAAAGAAGAGGTCTTGTCCAGAGGCACGTCAGATTTGTAGGTGGAATCGCCCACAATGCTGATTTGTTTGACGATATTAGTGTTTCCAGAACTCATGCTTCCGCCAATGTTGGCACTAATTACAAGCTGTGCGTTGGCGGTAAAGGCAAATGCTACCAAAGCCAAAGAGAAAAGTATCTTTTTCATTTATAGTATGTTGTTGTTTCTGTTTATAATATTCCGATATGCTCAAATCCCTTGCTCATGGCAAAGGTTTGAATATGCAAAAATACAACTTTTTTTTTAATTACCTATAATTTATATGTATTTTTTTGAATACGTATAGATGTTCATCAATAATTTGAATGAAGAATGAATAGTAAGGCTGCCTTTTTTGAATCAAAAGTTAAGAGTGAGAACTGATGTGGAAATCTTATCTTCTTGAACGGATACGACGAAAGATAAACCTATTTATAGTGCATTGATGTGCAATTTATTGTTGACAAATTCCACTTTTGCACGTCAAAAGTGAAATTATATATACAGACAACCATCTATAAAAAAAGTATCGAATGGAAAAAAGCAAAAAAAAGAAATTGCCATATATACCGCCACAAATCAAGGTAGTGGAGTTCAAATATGAAACGTGGTTTCCAGCCAGTGCCAGTACAGACCAAATGGGTGAAACCAATTGGAACAATCCGCAATGCGACACCTCCGAAGGAGACAATGCTACTGAAACTGGATTTATTGATATGGAATTTTAATTTTTTCGAAAGCCATTTTTGATATAACAAAGAAACTAAGGAAACATGAATAATAAAATAGTAACTACATTTATCAAGGATGCCTTAGACCATCTGGTCCGACATAATAAAGATGAAAAAAACGTGACACTCGGTGTCAATATAGAGGACTGTGCTGGTGCCAAAGTGACCGCTGACAATGACGGATATCTTTATTTGCATAAGGGCGAATCAGTGAGAGTCAACGATAATGATGGGACTATAAACGTTGGTGCTTGCGAAACAACTATCTCCACTATTGAGAGCCAAGTGGGCTATCGCGCATTCTATCCCGTGTCATTGCTTACTGACGAGTCTGCCGACCTCACCAGCGACGCTTCTGTTTCGGTCACCCTGCCTGTCACACAGATTTACAAAGAATTTAATGGCCGTCAGAAGATAGACATGCCGATGGGTGCCTACACTGAAAACGGGACTACCTTTCATTTCAAAAACTTTTGCTCGTTGGTCAATGTTCATGTGGCCAATAAAAATGCCAGACCTCTCACGATGAAAAGCATCTGGCTTAAGGCTTTGGACAATACTGTAAAACTCTGTGGTAAAGGAGTTGTCACGATTGACGGAAACGAGCAGTCTCTGTCGCTAACTACCGGTAGCGACAATGTCCAACTTATCTTCCCGTCACCTGTCGAAATCAACCCGAACGATTCCATGAACTTCTACATTGTAGTGCCTTCTTGCAATAGTACTATCATCGAAATCACCATCCGAACCTCCGACGGAATCACCGACTACATACTCACTGACACAATGCCACGCAACACCATTGCCACAAAAACTACCACACTGACGGATTCTATGCCCATCGACTTGGCAAACGGCATTTTCACAGTTAATGCCAATGGTAAAAAAGTCTGTTTTGCCCACGGCAACCTGCAGTATAAGAATGGTCAGTGGTGTTTTGCCAAAAATCAGTACAACACCAACTACGTCGCTAATGGCAATTATAATGCTGACGCTGTCGAGCATTTCTTTTGGGGTGCTATAAATGATGGTAGAGATGATACTTATACCGCATTAAGGAATTCTACTGGGTACGATTGGGGCAGCAATGAGGACATTCGCACTATAGAAGGTGGTGATTGGCACACTTTGTCCAAGGCTGAGTGGGGTTATATTTTCAAGTACAATCATCATGGTCGCACTACTCACATAAACTTCTTAAATGCCAGCGACCAAGATGTCCGTTTTGTTCATGCGACAGTCTGCGGAGTGCATGGTATTATTATTTTTCCAGACTATACCACCATTGCTGTTGAGAAACCTGCAGCCCAAAAGTGCAACACTTTTAGCAAAGGCAGTTTTGATGACGTTGTAATACAAGACAGCGATCTATGGGATATATATGAAACCGCAGGTTGCGTTTTTCTACCTGCTGTTGGCCATCGCAATAGTGGTAGTGTCAGTGGTGTAGGGGGGCTCGGCTATTACTGGACATCTACGCTCAACACCATCAATATTGCCCACGCTTTCTATTTTTACGCGAACAACGATGACTCGCATCTCAATCCGCAGTACGAGAGCAATCGTAGCATCGGGTTCTCGGTGCGCTTAGTCCAATATTTAAATTAAGAAAACTATGTTGTGATTTTATATTATATATTCCGTTGCCCATTTATTTTCATAATGATATATTAACCATTGACAGCGGTGCGGGTCTCCGCCCTCGCGACGGAGACCTATTTTTAAGAGGACAAAATGAAAGTGATTGTACTCATTATTGTTTTTCCGCCTGCGTATTCGCGTTCAGACATTTCGTACACAGCCGTTTCAACAAGGTTCGCAAGGATATTGACCGCGTGTACGAAGAAGTCGATGGAAAAAAAAGGAATCAAGACAACAATACCGACGATAAAAATAGATGATAATTTTTAAAATAAACAATAATAACAATACAGCAGGCCGCGAGATAGAGGGTGTCCTTGTTTCCACTTACACACTATGTCCGCCCGTTCGCGAATTGATTCGGTTTTTATGTATTAGTCAAGTGTCATCCTTCGTTGTTTCAGACAGTTTTTTTTTAACAACATTCTTACAGCAAATTCTCCGGCCTGTTTTTTTTAACACAACAGCAATCATCAACTAAATTCTAAATACAAAATATAACTATGTTACAAAAACTAAAACATATTGGATTAATTGCCATACTTTTTGCGGCTCCGATTCTCTTTTTCGCGAGCTGTTTGAAGGATTCCGATGAGACCATCGTGCTTCCTTTCCCCTATGGCAAGATTCCTTATTCCGTTATCCCGCAAGATGTGCAGGATTCGCTTAAGGCGCATGGGTTTACAATTTGCGAGGGCATTGAGCCACCCATAATCGAGGGTCGCTACCTGTCCACCCCTCACAAATTGACCTACGCGTCGGACGGTTACGTTAACCCCCGATTCCACAATGTCTATATGTGGATGCAGGGTCAGACACCGCGCAACCGTGTTGTATATATCGAGACGCAGGACACCAGTGTCCACGGCAGGTCGCTCCAGGCAAGCGTCATCGGCAAGGAGCAATTTTTCACCATGTACTGCTATCAGGTGCAGAGCGAGGTGGAGCAACAGGACACCTTGTGGAGCTGCAAAACGGCCACCGTGGTTTCGGGCATTATGACCGACAGCGGCATCGTCAACTGCCAGTACGCGCAGGTGGTGCTCGACACTTTTGCTTCAAGTCCCGTCTATGCCACCCGCCTGCCATGCAAGGGCACTTATCGTATTTTTTGTGATTCGGACGGTTTGGCAGTCAACAATTGGTAATTTGTAAAGAAAGGTATAATAGATGAAGAACAAATTATTTCTATTGCTACTGTTGCTTTTTGCAACCATGGTGGCACAGGCACAGGTGCCTGCCACCGATTCGTTTGTGGCCGACAGCACCGTCAAGATAGTCGAGGCTGAAAACGAATCTGATTTTGTCTATCCGCACAACTTCTTCGGCATCCGTGCCGGTATGAACTCCCCCGATATGTACTATACCGATCCATTCATTAATGTGGCTTACGACAATTATCTGTTAGGCCGTCCGCTGTTCGGCCTGTTCGGCCACTTCCAACTGGGCAACAGCAACTTCACTGTGCGCCCCGAACTAAGTTATGTGGGTCGTGGCGACTCCCTGCATTGGGAGGATGTGCATTACTGCATGAGCGTGAACTACATCGATGCCCGCATTCCGCTGACTTACAATTTCCGCAAACACGGCAGCCGTGTTTCGCCGTATGTCATGCTGGCACCCCAGTTC
>JAZUFY010000055.1:0-8701 GCA_045640925.1 Bacteroidales bacterium | reverse complement strand
TGACGCAAAGACTCCATGCGTTGCTCCCATATCCGCTTCCACTCGGGTTGTGATACGGGCTTTAAGACTTCGGTACTCTCCACCAAGGCTTCTACAAAAAGGTCGAGGGGTATCACCCCGTTTCGAATCAGGGCGAGGTTCACCCGCACATAGTTGCTGTCGGGTGCGGTGTAGGTGTAGCCGGCTTGGGTGATAGGTGTCCAAAAGGTGTCGTTGAGGGCGAGTTCCTCGAGGATGTAACGCTTGCAGGTTTCTGCATCACGGACAAGGTGCTCGGGGCCAAAGACATCTTGGAAGCAGCATTTGTAGACATCCACGAGCCGTTCACGACCAGGACCCGCCACCGAATTGTCCACAAGGATGTTTTTGAGGAGGGCAACATCGGGGCTTTCGAGGGGTGTCTGAGCCTTTGTTACGCCAGCGAGGATTATCACAAGTATCAGGCTAAATATCTTTCGCATGGTTTCCTATTCTTTTGACTATCATCACGCTCACCTCATACAGGAGATATATGGGGAGAGCCACTATGGACAAGGTCAGCGCATCGCCTGTGGGGGTTATCACGGCCGCGATGATGAGTATGACTACCACGGCATGCTTGCGGTATTGGGTCATAAAATCGGCTTTGAGCACCCCGATTTTGGCCAAAAGCCAGCATAACACGGGCAATTCGAACACCACTCCCATCAAAAAGCACAGCATCAGCAACATGCTGATGTAGGAGGTGAGGGCTATTTGGTTGGGGACTTCCGAGCTGACCTGGTAGGTGCCCAGGAATCGGAACGTGAGGGGGAAGATGACGAAGTAGTTCAAAGCCACCCCCAGTACAAACATCACATATCCTCCTCCCACGGCCCTCACGGCATAGCGGCGTTCGTGCTCATACAACCCTGGTGCCACGAAATGGAACAGCAGGTAGAGCAGATAGGGCGACACGATCAAGAGGCCCATCCACAACGCCACCCGCATGTGCACCAAGAACTGTTGCGCCAGCTCGGGGTTGAAAAGTTGGATGCGGAAATCGGTATTCACCCCCGTAAGGCGGGCAAAGAGGGCGTAGGTGACGAAATCGGACTTGCTCGGGGCCATCACAATGGCAAAGAGCCAGTCTTTGCAGCAGAAGGCGGCTATGGCACAAATCACCACAGCCACCAAGGCTTTCAACAGGCAGCCTCGCAATTCTTCCAAATGTCCCCAAAAGTCCATAATGAATTTGTGATTAGTGACTGGTGATTAGTGACTAGTGACTGGTGATTAGGTGGCTACGCCCTCCCAGTCACAAATCACAAGTCACTTTTCACTATCTTCATTTCTTATCGTCGTCGGGGTCGGGCAGTTTTTTTTCCTCTTTGGCATCTAAATTATCGATGCCGTTCATTCCGTCTTTGAAACTCTTCACTCCCATGCCCACTCCGTGCATCAGTTCGGGAATCTTCTTGCCTCCAAAAAGGAGGAGAACAACTAATACGATTACGATTATCTCCCAAGTGCCTAAAAATAACAGTTTCATATCTTTTTTGTGTGTAGTTAATAATCAATATTTATTTCATTACCAGTTCAATCTTTGCCATTCTTCCAGGAATGTCAATTTGTTGCGGACATTCCGAGAGACAGCGGCCACAACCTATGCAATGGTCGGCCTGGCGGAATCGTTCAACTGCCTCGCCATAACTCTTAAGATAGGCACGGCGGGCTCGGCGATAGGCTCGGCGTTCCTCGCTCGAAGATTCTTCCGTGGGAACATCCACAAGCAGACCCTCGTTCACGCACTTATTGTAATGGGCAAAAGTGCCAGGAATATCCAATCCGTAGGGGCAGGGCATACAATATTGGCATCCTGTGCAAGACACCAAGGGATACTCCACCCAGCGGGCAGCCACATCGGCCAACATGGCCTGTTCTTCCTCATTCAGAGGCTTATGAGGCGACATGGTGCGGATGTTGTCCTGCAGATGCTCCATATAGGTCATGCCACTCAAAGTGGTCAGGATGCGTGGCTGGGTGGCAGCAAAACGGAACGCCCATGAGGCGACACTTTGTTGCGGCTCTCGGCGTTTCATCTCATCCACGGCAAACTGGGGCATATCGGCCAATTGTCCTCCCAGCAAAGGCTCCATGACAAACACGGGGATGTTGCGTTTTTCCAACTCGTGATAGAGGTATTCCGAATTAGCATCGGCTCGGCCCCCTTCACCCAAAGCGTCGGCATGTTGCCAGTTGATATAGTTGTGCTGTATGAGCACATGGTCCCAATGCACCTTTTCGTGCATCGAGAGGGCATGGTCAAACACAGCCACGTCGCCATGATAGGAGAATCCCAGGTTGCGGATACGGCCTTTTTCGCGCTGTTCTATCAGATAATCAAGCATTCCATTGCGGATAAAACGACGCTCAAAAGCCTCCATCGACGGCACCTCGTTGCCCTCAGCATCGCGACCAGGAAGACCCACACAATGCAGCATATAGAAGTCGAGATAGTCCACTTTCAGCCGTTCCAGCGACTGTTCAAACATCTCTTTGCTGGCCTCAAGGCTCCACATATCGCACGACTGGTTGGAGAGTTTTGTGCTGATAAGATACTCGTCACGACGATGGCGGCTCAGAGCCTCACCCATGGCCTTCTCCGAGCGGGCTTTGCAATAACGGGGAGCCGTGTCAAAAAGGGTAACGCCGTGAGCAATGGCGTAATCGGTCAACTCATTGATGCGTTCTTGGTCAAGTTCCTGTTCACCGGCCTCTTTGTCCGAGCCATCATCAATGGTAGGCAGACGCATGCAGCCGTATCCCAAAAGGGACACTTTCTCGCCGTGGGTACCCGTGCGATAGGTCATTTTGTCGGTAGGCACCTCGCCCACAGCGAAGCCCTCGGCCTCGGTTTTATTGGGTGAGTCGCAACCCGCAGCAATTGCCGCAGTAGCCACAACACCTGCTCCCAAACTCTTCAAAAAATCTCGTCTATCCATATTCTGTTATATTTTTGTGTGACTAGTGACTGGTGATTAGTGACTGGTGATTAGGTGGCTACCGCCCTCCCAGTCACAAATCACAAATCACAAGTCACTTTTCATATTTCACATTTCACTTATCACTTACCACTTTAACCACTATATTTTTAACCTTACGTTCGGGTCTGTATTCGATCTCGAAACCGTAGATTTTCTTCAACATTTTATCTGCCCATTTGGTTTGTTCGGCCAAAGGATTGGGATGCAACAGCACATACACTTTCACCACCTCGGTGGAATCCTCCAAGGTCTCGTAATACGAAATCTCGCGATTGCCATGCATACCACCCATGGCTGATGTAATCGACTGGGTTCTTGCCGAAAACACATCATCAGGGTCTGCATCGGCATCATTAACATTCACCTCACGCCCGTCGGGGTATTTCATGATGATGTTCATCAAATCCACCTCTTGGGTGTCGAAAACAATCTTTTTGTCAAGGAATAATTCAACATCTTCAATATAATTGTCCATCGCCTCTTTGAAATTGGGCAATTGGGGGTCATTGTAGCTCACCGTATACACCAATCGTTCCTCAATACTCTCGCCTATGGGCTGCCAGTCGTAGAACACATCCTTGGTTTCATCCACATATTCGGCCAACTTTGCCGCTATCTCGGCAGCCTCGCCCACCATGTAGAACTCGGTGGTTGCGGAGTCGAGATACCACAACGAATAGGTGTCCGAATTTTCAATCAGATTGGTATTGTCTTCAAAAGGTTTCAGCGACTCCAAAGATGTGGTTCCAATCAGCTGACCGTCTCTATTTTCCTCGTGAAGTATCGGGGTTGGGAGAAACAGCATGGGAAAGAGTATAGCAAAACTGTTGTTGAGCACATGCAGCAAAGCTGAGCACCAGAAGTTGATATTGATGGTGAGCCAGCACATCACCAGCGCCATGCCGAAGATGTCGCCCAAACCGAGCACCATGCCCAAAGAGAAGCCCGAGAAGCCCGATATGTGGCACAAGGAGAAGCACAGCGAGGAGATGATAGCCAAGAGCCACATCCGCTTGAACTCATCTTTCACCAAGAGCCACACCGCCACGAAGGCCGCCACAAAGAGCAGCCCGAACACGTGTATCTCGCTCCATGCAAAAAACAGCATGAGGGCTAAGCAGATGATGGTCATCCATGTTTTGCCCACACCCCACAGGCGGAAACTGAATTCTTCGAGAATGGGTTGCAGCACACACAGCAGCAACAATGTAAATATGGGCATTCTTTGAAAGATAGCCTTGCCCATATCCATCAATGTTTCCTGACCTTGGACCGTGTAGCCAAGCAATTCCTGAATTGTCAACACAAGCATTGTGCCCAGCCAAATAGCCAGACCAATCCACAGCATCGGAAGGTAGCGTTTGTTATAGCGTTTTAGTTTCATATAAAAATATTTTTGTTTTTTTTCAATTTCCGGATTTTCCGGGATTTCTGGAGATTCCGGATATCCGGGGCTCCGGAACCTCCGGAAAATATTTACAATTCAATGTTTACCGTTGCTCAGCCTCGGCCTTGATGGCTTTTTTCTTGCTGTGCTTGGTCCACAAGCCATACACCTCGCTCACATTGCCGGCAGTGGTGAAGGCGGCAATCTCATTGTCTTTCAAGTAAGCCAGCAATTTGCTGAACTCATCCTTGGTCAGCAGCACCTCCAACTCAATGGATTTCTCGTTGCTGTAGCCGCCAATAACCTCGTAGAGGGTGCAGCCGCGTTTTAAATCGTCGATGATGAAATGGCGGATACGGTCGTAGTCTTTTGAGACAATGCATACTCGTTTGCGGTTGTTGAGCGAAGCGGTGAAATAGTCCACCACGAGGCCGTTGATCCATGTGCCAATCAAGCCTATCACTACCATGCGGAAATCGTTGATGAAAAAGGCGGTGCAACAGATAGCCGCGCCTGCAATACTCACCGAAGTTCCGATGTCAAAGTGGAGATACTTGTTGACGATCTTTGCCAAAATATCCAGTCCTCCCGTCGAAGCGTTGATGCTGAACATCAAAGCCTGTGCCGCACTCAGCAGCAGCACAAAGCAGCAGAGGTCCAGCCACGGATCGCCCATCACCGAAGGGGAGCCTGTGACCATGTTCGGATTGGAGATGCTCTCCCACGGCATAATCTTTGCCCACACATCGGTCAAAGGACCGAGAATCATGGCCGTATACACAGTCTTGGCACCAAATTCTTTGCCTATCAACAGCCATGCCAAAATCAGCAATATGGCATTGATGGCCATGATGATGACCGAGAGCCCTATGTGAATATCGGCAGCCTCAAAGATATTGGCCAGCACAATTGAGAGACCCGAGATGGAACCCACAATCAACTTGCTGGGCACCAAGAAATAATATACAGCAGCGGCAGTTACAAACATGCCGAGGGTCATAATTACCAGTTCCTTCCAAAATTTGAAGGTTTTTACAACAGAAAGTGTGTCTAAAAGTTTGCTCATAAATGTAGTATAAATTAGTTAATAGTATCAAATTTTAACATGAACTTCGCGGCCCTCCACATATATGGCGCTGAAAGGTCGCACGGGGCAGTAATATTCGCATGCGCCACAACCTATGCAGCGGGTTTCGTTGACTGTCACCACGGTGTGTCCCGTGGCCATATCGTCGACAATGCTGATGGCCGCAGCGGGGCAGTGTCTCGAACAGGCGTTGCAGGTTACACCCTGACCCAGGAGGCAGTTTTCCTTCACCGTGACAGCGTGGCCGATACTGATGCAGCTCTTGTCTGGAACAGAAAGTTTGGCTATAGCTCCCGTGGGGCACACCTCGCTGCAGCGGGTGCAGTCGGGACGACAGTAGCCTTTGTCGTAGCCCATTTCTGGCTGCAATAGGGTCTTCAACCCCACCGAGGGACGCAGCACCTTCTCGGGACATTCGCTCACGCAGAGTTGACAAGCGGTGCAATGGCTGGAAAAATGTTTCAGACTCTTGGCACCGAAAGGCTTCAAAGCCACCTTGCGCTCGGGCAGTTGCTTATCCGCCAACACAGCCAAGCCTCCATCCACCTTTTTCTCTTGTGCCTCCACAGCCATAGCGGCACCCACGGCTGCCGTGGTCACCACAAACTTACGGCGCGAAGCGTCCACAGGCTTCTCTTCCCCGCCTTTCTTGCAGCATTTGCTGCTGAGGGTGATGGCGCCCTGTTTGCAATTATACAGGCAATCCATGCAGGCCACACAACGGCTATAATCTATCGTATGGGTCTCGGGATTGATGCACTGTCCCTTGCAGTTGCGGGCGCACCTGGTGCAACCGTTGCATTTTTCCACGTTGATGACGGGCTTGAAAAGGGCAAACTTCGACACAAATCCCAGCACCGTACCCACGGGGCACACCGTGTTGCACCACAGGCGGCCTTTGGCAAAAGCCATGGTGCCTATCACCACCAGCGTGATCACCGACACCACAATCGCAGTCATGGTGCGGGGCGAATGAAACAACGTGGCGGCCATGCGTCCGAAAGCGCTATAAGGGGCGATAAGCAGGGCGATGCTGTTCAGGCCGAACACCATGAGCAGCACAAACACCACAAGCACCACGATTCGCAGCACGGAAAGTCCTTTGGTGTAGTGGAAACGATTTTTCTTGGCCTTGCCGCCCAACCACGAGAACAGATCCTGCAGTATGCCCAAAGGACACACCACGGAGCAGTAAACCCTACCAATCAGCAGGGTGATTACCAGCAACGCCAACACTACCACCACGTTCAGCGCCAACACAGCAGGCAGCAACTGAATCTTCGCCGCCCAGCTCAAGTAAGGCTGAAACATGCCGCAACAATCGGCAAACAAAAGCACCATCGCGGCAAACATCAACGCCGCCAATGCGATACGAATTTTCCTCAGTTTGTTCATTATATTATCTCAATTTATTTTTTTCGAAATGTCTTTTCACATAGAGCCAGAAACCCAAAAAGCCCACAAGGTTCACCACCCAGGCGCTCCAAAAGGCGGGGCCGTAGCCGTAATTCTTCGAGAGCACGCCGCCCAAGAGTATGCCGAGGCCCACACCCACGTCCCACGACACCAATATCGAACTGTTGGCCGTGCCCCTCCTGTTGTGCGGAGCCAGATCGACAAACATGTTCTGATAGGCGGGATACATGTGTCCGTTGCCCAAGCCGATGATGAACGCGGCTCCGTAATAGCCTATCTCATTCGGCAGAGCCGCAAACAGCAGGTAGCCGCACAGCGACACGCACACACCCATGCCGGCATTCTGCGAAATACGTCCCTGTCGCAAAGCCTTGGTGCCCTGCAGCCGCGAAAGTATCAGGCCCACCGAGAGCAGCAGGAAGAAAGTCCCCGAGCCACCCTCGATGCCGAGCCGTTCCTTGCCATAGATGGCCACGTAGGTGGAGAGCACCCCGTAGGAGAAGGCGAAGCACACCATAGTCAAAGCCTCGCCCGTGCCCTTGGTGAGGAAGAAACGGTCGAGCGAAATGGCCTGCTTGCCCTTCACCACCTCGCGCGCCTTGGGCTTTACGGTGCAGTCAATCAGCAGTCCCACAGCCGCCACAGCGGTAGCAAGCCAAAAGATGATGTTGAAATTGTGGGTCGAAGTGTAAATCCAAATTGCCACCGTGGGGCTTATGGCCGAGGCCAAATTGTTGCTCAAACCATAAAGGCCTATACCCTCGGTTCGGCGCGAAGATGGCAGCACATCAATAGCCACGGTGCTGTTGGCCACCGTGGTGACCCCGAAAGGCAATCCGTGCAATGTGCGAACCACGGCAAAAAGCACCAACGTGCCCGCAGCCACATATCCCACAAAGAAGAACGTGAACACCACAAAGGCCGTGAGCAGCACCATCTTGCGGGGAAAACTATCCACAATGTAGCCGCTGAACAAACGGGCCACAAGTGCCATAATCGCATAGCCGAAAAGCACCATGCCTATCGTATCGTTGTCGGCCCCGAACTGCTCGCTCAAATAGATGGGCAGCAGCGGAGTGAGCAGCATGAACGAAAAGAATATCATAAAATTAGCCGCCCACACCTTAGTGTAGTTCGCATTCCATAATTTTTCTGTCGTTTGTTCTGTCACCTTGTTCGAATTTTATGCTTTTTTTATATAAAAATCTATTCTATAAATTTGCAAAAGTACAAAAAAAAATCGAATCTCCGAAAACTATTTTTTTCTCCCAACCGAATTGCTGAAAGCATAACAGTGCCTTGCGCACTGATGTCGCAGTCATATAGCGAAATCCACATTTCGTACCCAATGCGACAATGATTGAATATCACTTTCTCTATCTGCCACATTTGGAGTGTGCTGCCTGAACGCAGATACAGTTTTGCATCTTATACCCCACACTCAAGTGTGGGATATGGCACCGACGTCGGTGAGACAGTGCTTTCAGCATTTTTGACGACATGCCTTATTGTGACTTATGTCCTGGGACATTCCTCATCGTAGGTGCTTTAACCTCACACATCAAGGACGTCTGTCCGATGTGTAGGGTATATGGTGACGAGAAAAGAGCGTCCCGAGTGGGACGCTCTAAAAAATAAAACATCGTCTCATTTTTTTGCAACACTTACCCAAATTGGTGCCGTGGGACGGGGGCTGTTATCCCTTCGGAATGTTACGCAGGTGCGCTTATTCCACTATGAGTTTCTGGGTGCTGGAGCCATTGGGGGTGGTGAGGGTGACGAGGTAGAGGCCTGCGGGGAGGGTGG
>JAZUFY010000054.1:0-2185 GCA_045640925.1 Bacteroidales bacterium | reverse complement strand
GTCACGAAGAAAACCAATCGTGCCTTGGTCGTTGTCGCGCACCATGCTGATGACGATTACGTCGCGTTCCTGCCCTTGAAATCCGTCCACACTGTTGACGGTGATTTGGTGTCGAAGGGTGCGGAAGAATTTTTGCAGTTTCAGCAGTCTCCGAATCAGTCGCACCTGTGCACGATAGGGCGAGATGATGCCGAAATCCACACGCTCGTTCTGAATACGTTCGATGCCAATCATTTCAATATAGTCCCGCAGGTTATGTATCAGCATTTTGGCCTCTTCCGCATTGGTGCGACTGAGGGTGTGGCTTTGCTTTTCGCCGAAATGACATTGCGAGGTGTCTATCCACATCAAAGGGGTGTCGAGGGGCGATATTTGACGCTCGGCCACTTCGGGGGCGGCTTTCAACTGCCCTTTGTAAAACCAGCGTGACGAGAATCCCATGATGTCTTTGTTCATGCGGTACTGCACGTTAAGCAGCGACACACAGTCGGGCTTGTTTTTGGCCACCCGTTGCATCAACGTCTGTTCCAATCCTCCTTTTGCGGCTGCAGGACTCTTTATCGTCGGAGGCAGCTGATGGTGGTCGCCGCTGAAAATCACACGGTCGCATTTCAGTATGGCGGCCCAACAGGCAGGTTCCAAGGCCTGGGCGGCTTCGTCTATGAAGAGGGTGCTGAAATGGTGGTGCTCCAATATGTGGTAGGCACTGCCGATGAGGGTACACGACACCACTCGCGCCTGATTGAACAAGTCGGCGTTGATGCGTATCTCTAATTCTATTGCACGGTCGCGCATCTTGGCCATACGGGCCTGCTTCTCACGCGACTTCCCTTCTCCGCTACGGCCTTCGCGCAAGGCTTTGCGTATGCTCCACAACTCGGCATAGTCGGGATGAGCCGCATAACGCCGCTCATAACTGCAATCCAACATCTCCGTACTCATTCGCAAAGGGTTGCCTATGCGCAACACATTGACGCTGCGTCTCGACAATTGCTCGCTTATCCAATCTACTGCGGCGTTGCTCGGGGCACAAACCAATACCTGTGTTTCACGCTGGAGTGTTTCGATGATGGCTTCTACCAGCGTGGTGGTCTTGCCTGTGCCTGGAGGGCCGTGGATGATGGCGGTTTCGCGAGCCTCCACTACTTTTTGAACAGCTTGCTGCTGACTGTTGTTGAGCCAAGGAATCGACACCATGGGTAGCTCTCTGAATCGGGGTTGAAGGGTTCCCACGAGTGTCTCTCTCAGCCGTATCCACGATTCGTTGGTGGCTCGGGCGGCATCGTGCAGACTTTCAAGCATTACCCTGTAAGAGGTTTCGTCGATGGCAGCACGGAGGCCGATGAGTTTGTTCTTGCTGGTGGCGTCAAGGCTCATCAATGCGGCCTTGTTGGGAAGGATGAGTTCTATAAAGTCTTCACCGAGGGTGCTTACAAAGCATTGAAACTGTAGGTCTTTTGAGCCTTCGTTTTCCAAGGTGAAGAATATAGCGGGTCTTCCGGGCTCGAATCCTTTCGAGAGGTCTTCGTCGGTCGAGTTGTCAAAATGAAGGTGGACAATCAGTTGGTCGAGGGCGTTGCGGCTGGTGCCTGTCAGGGCTACGGGGTAGAGGCAATCTCCATTGGCAGTTCTCCCGCTGATATTGTTGGATGAGAGTACTTGGCTATAGGCGTCTCGTTCGCATTGGAGCTCCAGGCGTACAAGCTCGGTCAGGTGGGAGAAATGTGCGTCTGAGGTCATTCGTTGGCTCCGATGTCTTTGAGGTTCTCCGATATCATCTCTTTGAGCATATTGATGATTTCCAAATTGTTCATCGACATGCCGCCCAGAGCCTCTTTCACCTCTTCGGTGTCGAAAACAAACTCATCGTTGTCGGTGATGTAGCGGAATACGAAATGTATGTCCTCATGTTGCGAAAAGAGCATGACAAGGGTTCCCGTGAGGTCGCCCATGGGGGGTCTGTCCCAATGATTGTGTTCAAACCAGAACTTCAGCGTTGTGCCTTTGCCCACTTCGCTTTCGAGGTTCATGCGGCCGTTGCAGGTCTCCGTGTTCATCTTGATGAGGGGAAGGCCGAGACCCACCTTGCGGGTGGTGCGAGAGGTGGTGTAGGGGTCGGTCACGCGGGCCATAAACTCGGGCGTCATACCCTTGCCGTTGTCCTCAATGGTAAAATGGAACACAT
>JAZUFY010000053.1:0-7195 GCA_045640925.1 Bacteroidales bacterium | reverse complement strand
TGGCGTAGATGTCGTCGGCCAGCATCATGACGTGGCGGAAGATGGGCGGCAGGTCGGAGCAGAACTCGGAGGCGAGCCTGTAGCGGTACTGCTGCGCCACTTCGGCGACATTGGCGGCCTTGCGGCCGTCCAGCCCTTTGGTTTCGGGGACAGGAGGGAGGTCGAAGAGTTCCTCGCGGTCTTCCTCGGGGATGGTATCCCAGAGGTTTTTGAGGTAGGTGTATTCCTGGTCGAACAGCGGCGACTGGTCGACACCGTCGGGATAGGCTTGGCTGAAAAGTTCTTGACGGGACATGAGAAGGAAAATTGAAAATGGAGAATTGAGAATTGGGCGGTTGCCGGATTGAATTGAGAATTGGGCTGTTGCTGGTTTTTAGTTATAAGTTAGGAGTTGGGGCTGTTGCCGGCTTGAATGAAAAATGGAGAGTGATTGTTCGAACAACGAATTTCACGAAAGGAACGAATTTTTACTTGAACACGGATAACTCTGTTTGTACGGATTCTTGCTATTTGAAACAACAAATTACACAGCAGAAACAAATTTTATGCACAACACGATTGCACTAATTCTCTTTGAAACAACGAATAGCACGGAATATTTTACACTTATCTATTCTATTTTTGAGAACTAATCATGGAATATTTGCAAGGCTTCGCCGCCGTCAGTCACAGAAGATACTAAGACCCCCTGCAATTGACGCAGATTTCCAAATGCAAAAACACACTACTTTGTAATTGATTATTGTACAATATATTTACATCATGAAAAAGAAATCGGAGTATCGGCCAATAAACTATTTATTGTTAGAGGAAATCGTGAATAACAAGCAGAAAAGGGTCAGCACTTCAACCTCAAAGGGTGTTTTGTCGACCTTGGAATTGTTCAAGACGTTTCTCTCTCAAAACTATGCCGATTATCAGACACAGACGATTACCCCCGAACTTTGTGCCCGATTTTCCGAATATCTGGATGATGTGGTCAAACAGTCTTCCAAAAGGACTTATTTGATGCGACTGGCCGCCTTGTTCTCCGAAGCAGTTGAAAAAGGACTTATCGAAGTCAACCCCTTGCATCGAGGTCCTAAGACAAAACTCCCTGAATATAAAAGAAATGTTGTTTATCTGACCAAATCGGAATTGCAGAAACTGCTGGATGCCGAATGTTTCCATACCAATACAAAGAATGCCTTTATTATATGCTGCTATACGGGATTGTCCCTTGGCGACATAGAATCTCTCGAATGGAAGCACATCGTTTTCGATAATGGTCAGATGATGATTGTCAAAGAAGGCATTAGGAATAAAAAAGAGATACGTATTCCTGTGGTCAGCCCTACCAAAAACATCTTGATGGAAATCAAAAAAGAGTACGACACTTTACCCAAGGAACAGCAGGATGGACGGGTGTTCCATCTTTATAGCCGAACCATTCTCCATGACGACCTTGAAAAGTGGCAGAATACGGCAGGTATCTCCAAGAAGTTGTCTTTCAATGTAGCCAGACACACATTTGGCACCTTGGCAGTATCAGCAGGGGTAAGCCTGTACACTTTGGTCAAATGGATGGGACTTGCCAGTTTTGATGCTGCTAAAGAATATTTGGAAGTATTAACTGGCACCCATCAAGACTCCGACATCAGCGCCCTTGAATTTGTTTTATCATAAGATCCAATTTTATTCGTATATTATGGTGTTGATTGTAATTTAATGCCATAATATCATGAACACGTTTTATCATTTACCTGCTGCTGGAAACAACAGCATCAAAAAACATCGCCAAGCCATCCTGTTAAAAGACCTGTTGACCCTTCAGCAACAAGGTTTGCGGCTCAGCACACAAAAAGCAAACCTTTCCATGCTGGCAAAAATGGAAGCTTATGCTGGATATGATATTTCCATCAAGAATATCAATTCAGAGTTCTGTATCGGATTTGCACAGTTCCTTCTCCAATCTGTTCAAGTGAATAGTGCACGAACCTATCTTCAGAAACTGCATGCACTTCTGCATAATGCCGTCAGATTAGGATACATCCCATACAATCCCATGCCTCCTATTGCTGATATGATCCCCAAATACAAAGCACCCGAACGGGAATATCTTGACAAGAAAGAGATCCAAAAACTCGAAAACACAGAATGTCCGCATACAACCACCAAACTGGCTTTTCTTTTTTCATGCCATACAGGTTTGAGAATCTCCGACATTGAAACCTTGACATGGGGAGACATCTATCGACAGGGAGGAAAGTACATTATCTCCAAAATACAGGTGAAGACAGGAATCGAGGTACGAATACCCATTGATGCCGCAGCCGAGAAGATTTTGAAACAGATGCAAAACGGATGCATACCAAAGAAAAACGACCTTGTATTCCCGCTAATGTCCAGAACCATCATCAGCAGAGATTTGGAGAAATGGGCAAAAGCTGCCGGCATAGAGAAACATGTCACCTTCCATGTGGCCCGGCACACCTTTGCCACGTTGATGATAACCAAGAAAACAGACATTTACACCGTGTCCCAATTATGCGGACACACAAACATACAGACAACTCTTGTGTATGTCCGATTGGTTGATTCGGCCAGGTTCGAAGCGGTAGAAAGATTGAACGAACTCTTCGGTTATTCCCGATGTCGTGAATCGGTCAAATTGCTATTGCCCGAACGAAGAAAAGGATAAAAATCCAAAACAAAAGACTCATTTTGGATTTTCCAAAGTCAAAATTTAGGAGAAATTGACAAATTGCAACCGAAAAGTATTATTTTCACAACCATTAGACAGACAATATGATACAAAAAATACCCACTGGCTATTTATGTTAAATATTAAAAAAGTTCTAATTTTATTATGTCAATTCAAAAGAAAAGTTTATTTTTGCATTTGAAATATAAAACAAAAGCAAAGGTACAACATTTTTTTGAAATAGACAAAAAATCTTCCTCACGCCAAACGAAATGTGGAAGATTTTCGAACAGCAATGATATTATTGCCAACCATTTCAGATACTTTTGGAATGATGGTTTGAACGAAACATTTCAAATGGTTTCGCAAATCTCTCTTTCATTTTTTATTATGACGAATTTGCAGAGCCCATTGATAGCATCTTTGGATTTGGAATTATCATCGTTACAAACTTTTTGTAATCATTACTGATTTTTATTCAGCAAACTCCTCTACAAAGGGTTTGAAATTGCCCTCAGGATTGTGGGATTGGTGTGCATTGTGGTCATCGAGGATGGCAAAGACCAACAGTTTGAACTTGTTGGCGAATTCGGGTTCTTCAAACACTTCGTGGAATAGTCTTGCCACATGGCGAGGTGGATTGTGGAAGGCACCACATCCTAATGCTCCAAGCACCAAAGAATCATGACCATGCTGCAAACCGATACGGAGAATTGTACTAATCTTGTTCTTGACGGGTTCTATATGATAAGGTGCAATCATATTGTTGCGGTCGATGTCAGGTCGGTTCATCCCTGCCACGGTGATAAAGGACATCTGCACAGGGTTGGCCATTAGCTTGTAACCTTGTTTCTCCGACTCACGGAAGATTGTGGCATCGGGGGTGTAAATACCGCCGAAGTTACGGTCAAGCGGGTACTGATGGGATGATTGCGGTATTCCGTATTTCCCTGCGAAAGACGCAAACTGATACAACGATTTAAAAAGATTGGTTCTGCGGAACAAGGTCTCTTCTTGCGCTCCGGCACCATTAATCACACCTCCGCCAGGATTACTCCGACTTGCCATATTCAAAACAGCGGGATTGTAGCCTTCAGTTTTCAGACGGATGCCCACTGCAAGACAATCATCGTTGATTACTTCAATATCTGTTTTACCTACACTCGGAGCACTGGTAGTGAATCGGCTGTCATAGAAAATGGTATTGTTCATCATTTCCGTACAATCAGGCAGATCTATTCTTTCACCCTCTTCGGTAATATAGTACCCGTTGTTGGCAATCTCAATTGTATTAAGGTATTCTGACACACGTAGTTCCTTCACTTTGTAATAACTCTTTGAATCCTTATTCTGTACTCTACTCATGAGATCTTTATATCGATTCAGAAAATCCTTTTGGGAATCCCATGTATGGATAGGTGTACCTGTAACTCGCGGATGATTTTGCATAACTTCAACAAAATCTTTAGGTAGAATTACATTTGGTAAATCGATGGCCTTTAGAAACAATGGAGCTATATCAGAAGAAGTGAAACCTGCAATTCCACAACCTATTCTTGTTACATAAAAAGTCAATTCGCTATGCCTGAATGCATATTCTATAAATTCATCTACATACGGCTTGATGTCATCCACACCTCCATGCATGGTAGGAATAGCATAACTCTGTCCTTGCAAACCTACGCCTTGCCCCCAAATGGCGCCAAACTTATTGTATGCCAAACGTGCAGCACCACCTCCATGAAAACCTGCAAGGTTGCTGCCAAACACGAATATCTCATTCTCCCTCAATTCGGAGATCCGGTCGGGTGTATATCTTCGATTGTACATAATTTTTGAAAGAATTAATTTGTTTTAAAATTTTTGCAAATATACTACTATTTTCTTATTCCTGGAATATTTGTTCCAAACAATTTATAATTGAAGCTTTTTTGATTCAACCACCTATCAAAAAAAAACGAAGAGGAAAAATCTTTCGATTTTTCCTCCCTTGTAGCGGGGGCTGGATTCGAACCAACGACCTCCGGGTTATGAGCCCGACGAGCTACCTCTGCTCTACCCCGCAATGCGGTATTTCATCTTTGAAATCGTTTGCAAAAGTACTATTTTTTTTCGACATGGCAAAATATAATCTGACAAAACACACTTTTTAACATATTGTTTTTTACATTTCAACATGTTACATTTTCATGTTTAACAATTGCGGAGGCTCTCCCAAAGGGAGCCTCCGCATATTTTTAAGCCAATTTTTCTAAAAATCGACTACATGTTGGCCAAGCCTTCGTTAAGGTAGGCGATGAATTTCTGCACGTCGCGGTCGTACTTGTAGTTCTCTTTGGTGAGGACTTTTCCGTCGGCGTTGATGATGACGTAGTAGGGCTGGGCGTTCATGTTGTACATGCTCTTTTCGTAATAAAGATTGCGCTTGCCGAGGGTTTTGAGTACTTTGCCACGGTCGTCGGTGACCCACTCGTTTTCGGGCAGCTCGATGGTGTTCTCATCGACATAGAGTCCGCACATGACGTACTTGGTGGTGAGAATGTCTTTGACATCTTTGTCGGCCCAGACATAATGTTCCATCTCGCGGCAGTTGGCGCAGGTCTTGCCTGTGAAGTCGATGAAGATGGGTTTGCCAACCTCTTTGGCGTAAGCCTTGGCCTCCTCGAGGTCGAAGAAGCCGTTACAGCCGGTGGGCATGTGCAGCTTGTCGGAATATTTGCGGGCGGGAAGGGGGTCGGAGGCTGCTGCGGCATCGAAGGCCACGGTGCCTGCGTTCTCCTCAATGCTGCGCTCGATATTGAAGTCCTGCGTCTCCATCTGGGGCAAGAAGCCGGAGATGGATTTGAGCGGAGCACCCCACAAGCCGGGGATCATATAGACAACGAAAGCGAGGTCGAGGATGGCCAGGAAGAGGCGGACAACGCCGATGTGGTCGAGGTCCTCATCGCCTTTGAACTTGAGTTTGCCCAACAGATAGAAGCCCATGAGGCCGAAGATGACGATCCAGAGGGCGAGGTAGACCTCGCGGTCGAGAAGGCCCCAGTTGCAGTATTGGTCGGCCATGCTGAGGAATTTGAGGCCGAAGGCGAGTTCGAGGAAGGCGAAGACCACCTTGACGGTGTTGAGCCAGCCACCCGACTTCATGTTCTTCAACACGGAGGGGAACATGGCCAAGAGGGTGAAAGGAGCGGCGAAACCGATGCCGAAGCCCAACATGGTGAGGAGGGATACGAGGCGGTTGGTTGTGCTGGTGGTGAGGCCTACGAGGGCGGCACCGAGGATGGGACCGGTGCAGCTGAAAGAGACCAGCACGGTGGTGAGGGCGATGAAGAAGGGGGCGAAAAGACCGCCTTTGTCGGCCTGCTCATCCGACTTGTTGATCCACTTTTCGGGCATCTTGATTTCGAAGAGGCCGAAGAAGCTCAGCGAGAAGATGAAGAAAATGATGAAGAAAAAGAGGTTGGGTGCCCAGTGCGTGCCGATGAAGTAGAGGACCTCGGGGCCGAAGACCAGTGCCAATACGGCACCCAGGATGGCGAAGAGGAACACGATGCTGCCGCCAAAGAACCAGGCCTGACGACGGCTCTTGCGCTTATCGTCGGTGCTGTTCATAAAGAAATTGACGGTCATAGGAATCATGGGGAACACGCAGGGAGTGAACATGGTGAGGATGCCTCCACCCAGAGCGAAAAGAAAGATGACGAGCAACGACTGCTCTTTCTCATTCTTGGGCTTGTCGCCATTATCGGCATTATCGGCCACGGCTGAAACCACAGCCGAATCGACTGCAGCCAAAGCCTGGGAATCTGCGGCATTTTCCTCTTCGATGGCCTCAATCTCGGCCTCGGTGACCTCCTCGGCGGCACCCTTGACATTGAAGGAGAAATCGCGGTCGTCGGGGGCTATGCAGCTGCCGCTGTTGCAGAGCTGGTAGCCGAAAGTGCCCGTAACCTTGAAATCTTTGGCAGCAATACGTTTCACTTTCTGGCGAAAGACCACTTTGCCGCTAAAGGATCGGACGGTGCATTTGAAATCTTCGTCGTACTCCTCGTGGGGCTTGGGTTCGGAGACCTTGCCGACCAGTTTGTAATCGGCACTGGGTTTGAACTCGAAATAGATGGCGATGGGGCCTGCGGGGTCGGTGTACTGCGAATAGAGGTGCCAGCCCTCGTCGAGTTTGGCGGTGAACACCAGCTCCGACTCGGTGGCGCTGAGGTCGTTCACACTGTAGGTCCACTTTACAGGGTCCTGAATCTGCGCGAAACCAGCTACAGCCAGCACGAGCAAAAAGGCAAAGGATAAGATTTTCTTCATATAGAATGTGTATTAAATTATTTGCATAGGTTATTTGAGTACGAATTTCACGGTGCGGGTGGACTTGGAGGTCTTGACCTTGACCGTGTAGGAGCCCTTCTTCATCTTGGCGATGGTGAGGTGGCTGCCATTGCGGTATTTGGGCACGGTGCGCACCTTCTCGCCACGGGCGTTGTAGAAAGACACCTCGGCCTCGGC
>JAZUFY010000052.1:0-5288 GCA_045640925.1 Bacteroidales bacterium | reverse complement strand
GTAGCCCGCTACACTCCCAATTCTCCGCTATGCCTCCTTGGAGCGTCGGCATTGCCTATCGGCACCGCTATCGAAAGCCACTGGCTTTCTTCATGCACAGCAATCTGCTCGAAAACCACTCCGAAATCCCAAGAAATCAATTTATAGAACCCACCTTAACATGAACGCCTAAATGTGTTACGGCTAAAAATTGAACGTTTGAAGTAATGGTATATCAACAAAGGGCATCCAAATCGGATGCCCTTCGGCTATTGGGTGTATTATTTTTTAAAAATCTCTCACACCAGCGAGGCGGCAACTTCCATGGCTTTGTCGAGGCCGTCGATGTTCTTGCCGCCAGCTGTGGCGTAAGCGGGTTGGCCACCGCCACCTCCTTGCATCTCTTTGCCGGCTGTGCGAACTATGGTGCCTGCGTTCTTGCCTGCATCCACACGGTTCTGACCTAAACACACCAGCAGCGAGGGCTTCTCGCCAAAGGTGCTGCCAAGCACTACTGCCATATCGGGGTTGTCGTTGCGGAGTGCCAGCATGGCATCTTTCAACTGGCTCAGATCGCCCTCCACTTTCTTCACCAACACAGGGTTCTGCTTCAACTGTTCGGCTATGCCACGGCGCAAGGCATCGGCCTGCTCTTTTTGGAACTGCTCAATCTGGGCACGGAGGGCGGCGTTGTCGTCCTGCAACTTCTGTACCGCAGCGTTGAGGTCCTTAGGATTCTTGAGCATCTCTTTCAAGCCGTCCAACTGGTCCTGCATATCGTTGCAGAAACGCTCGGCTGCGGCTCCTGTAACGGCCTCGATACGGCGCATACCCGCAGCCACGGCTCCTTCGCTGACGATGCGGAAACTGCCTATATGGCCGGTGTTGGCGATATGGGTGCCGCCACAGAACTCCACACTCTCGCCAAACTTGACCACACGGACGAACTCGCCGTATTTCTCGCCAAAGAGGGCCATAGCGCCCAGTTTCTGAGCCTCGGCAATAGGCATGGCACGATGTTCTTCAAGGGCGATGGCATGGCGGATGTCGATATTGACCTGTTTCTCCACCTCGCGGATCTCTTCGTGAGTAAGTTTGGCAAAATGGGAGAAGTCGAAACGCAGACGCTGGTCGTCGACGCTCGAACCTTTCTGCTCGACATGTGTGCCCAACACATTACGCAAAGCCTTGTGCAGAAGGTGGGTCGAAGAGTGGTTGCACTCGATGGCGAAACGGCGACATTTGTCCACCTCGGCCTTGAAAACGGGCTCTGAGGGATTAGACGACGCCAAGAACTCATTGAATTTGTCGGCAGGGATAATATGAATAATCAAATTGTTCTCCTTCTTGGTATTCACCACGGGGAGCATATCGCCAGCCGAAGTGGTCAGGGTGCCCTGGTCGCCCACCTGTCCGCCGCTCTCACCATAGAACGGGGTCTTGTCGAGCACCAGCTGATAGAACTCCTTGTCTTTTACCTTCACATGGCGGTAACGCACAATCTTCACCTCGGCGTTGAGAGTGTCGTAACCCACAAACTCCTGTGTTACGCCAGGCACAACCTCCACCCAGTCGTCGTTTTCGACAGCAGCATCGGCACGCGAGCGTTGTTTCTGCTCGGCAAGGCCTTTTTGGAAGCCTTCCATATCCACTGTCCACCCCTTCTCGCCAGCCATGAGCTGGGTGAGGTCGATGGGGAAACCGTAGGTGTCGAAAAGTTCGAAGGCAAAAGCGCCGTCGATGACTTTGCTGCCCGAGGCGTGGGTGGCGATATAGTCTTCAAAACGGTTGATACCGTTGGCCAAGGTCTTGAGGAACGACTGTTCTTCCTCCAAGATGATGCGGCGGATGAGTTCCTGTTGATTTTTCAATTCGGCATACTGACCTCCCATCTGAGACACGAGGGTGTCCACCAGCTCGTTCATAAAGGGCTGTTTGAAGCCGAGGAAGGTGTAGCCATAACGCACGGCACGGCGCAAAATGCGGCGGATAACATATCCCGCCTTGGCATTAGAAGGCAGCTGTCCATCGGCGATGCTGAAACTCACGGCACGCAGGTGGTCGGCTATCACGCGCATAGCGATGTCGGCATCCTCGTTCTGGCCGTAGGTGAGGCCTGCCTTGTGGGCAATTTCCTGGATGAGGGGTTGGAAAACATCGGTGTCGTAGTTCGACTTCTTGCCCTGCATCACCATGCACAGGCGCTCGAAGCCCATACCGGTGTCGATATGTTTGGCCTTGAGGGGTTCCAAGGTGCCGTTGGCCAAGCGGTTGAACTGCATGAACACGAGGTTCCAAATCTCGATGACCAAAGGATTGTCCTTGTTGACCAACTCACAGCCGGGCACTTTGGCTTTGTCGGCCTCGTCGCGCAGGTCGATATGGATCTCGCTGCAAGGGCCGCAAGGACCCTGCTCGCCCATCTCCCAGAAATTATCTTTTTTCGAGCCTTTCAAGATGCGGCTCTCGTCGATATGTTCTTTCCAATAATTGTAGGCCTCGGTGTCCATCTCAAGGCCGTCCTTCTCATCGCCGCCGAACACGGTGACATAGAGGTTTTGCTTGTTGATGCCCATCACCTCGGTGAGGAACTCCCAGCCGTAAGCGATGGCCTCTTTCTTGAAATAATCGCCAAACGACCAGTTGCCCAGCATCTCGAACATGGTGTGGTGGTAGGTGTCGTGACCCACTTCCTCCAAGTCGTTGTGCTTGCCGCTCACGCGGAGACATTTCTGCGCATCGCTCACCCGCGGATGAGGGGCATTGGCATTGCCCAAAAACACATCCTTGAATTGGTTCATACCCGCATTGGTGAACATCAACGTGGGGTCGTTCTTCACCACCATCGGGGCGCTGGGCACGATGTGGTGGTTCTTGCTCTCAAAAAACTGCAAAAAACGTGTGCGAATTTCGTTGCTTGTCAACATAGTTATATCTGTTTTTTTATTTTTCTAAAAATCGTCACGTTCCACCAAAAGGATGGCGTTTTGGGGAACGATGTAGAACTTCTCGTTGTTATACTTTATTTCGATAGCGTTCTTTTGGAGGAACAGGGCCAAATCGCCCGGCTGCACCTGCAGAGGGAGGTAGCGGGCATCGTTGTTCTTCTTGTTCCAAGTCTCCCCCTCTTCCATGTTGGGCAGGGGGTAGCCGGGGCCACATTTAAGTATGTAACCCGACTGCACAAGTTCCTTATCTTGGTAGCCAGCGGGCAGATAGAGGCCGCTTTTGGTGCGGTCGATGGCGTCGTTAGGTTTTATTAACACCCTATCACCCACAACAATAATCTTATCAAGGTTTGCTGTCATACACAATTTTTAAAATTGCAAATATACGAAAAAAAAGTGAATTGTGATGTTTCCTTTTTTACAATATTTTTTAAAGGCGGCTGTCTCGGGGTGCCTCGTTGCACCCTCGTTGCAGGTTCGCTCGCAGCAGCGACGAAGCGGCGACCCAACAAGAAGCCCGAAATGGCGGTCAAACAATACGGCAAAGACAAGTCGGAAAAAAGAAATTTTGCGGAAAAAGAAAAAAAACTATCCCTTCGACAATCCAATTATCAAATATTTTTTGTATCTTTGCATTTTTAAGTATGCGGGGCGACAGGCACGCCCACGCCTATTAATTATTGAAAAACAGATATATTATGAATAAACGCACCCTACTACTCTTCACTCTCGCCCTGCTCACCTTCGGGCGGCCCTGCTTCGCCCAACGTGTCGATGCCACTTGGGAATCCATCAACCAGCGCGGCTATCCGCAATGGTTCCAAGACGCGAAACTCGGCATCTTCGTACACTGGGGCCTCTACTCGGTGCCCGCCTATTCCTCGCCCGAGGGCTATGCCGAATGGTTCTACCGTGGGCTTATGACGGGCGACAGCATCCGAGTGTCCACCATGAACAACTTCAGCCGCACCTGGGGCGGTATGCTCGGCGACCAGTGGAGCGACCGCATGTCCAACTCGGGCAGCGTGAAACAGAAGCCCCACATCACCGACCAATACAGCCTCTTCGTCCCCCTGTGGCGAGCCGAGCACTGGGATCCCGACAACTGGGCGGCCCTCTTCAAAGCCTCGGGCGCCAAATATGTCCTCCTCGTGGCCAAGCACCACGACGGCTACTGCCTGTGGAACAGCCGCTACCAGCCCGCCTGGAACAGCGTCAGCACAGGCCCGCACCGCGACATCGTGGGCGAACTCTCCAGCGCCGTGCGCCGCACAGGCCTCAAAATGGGCCTCTACTACTCCCTCACCGAGTGGACCAACGCCCTCCACATCTGGATGCAGGACCCCGACGACTCCATCTCCGACTATGTCAACCGCTACATGATGCCCCAATTCAAAGAACTGGTGAGCAAATATCACCCCTCGGCCATCTTTGCCGACGGTGAATGGCAGAACTCCGCCGATCAGTTCCGCGCCACCGAACTCATCTCCTACTACTACAACACCGTGGGCGCCGAAGCCATCGTCAACGACCGCTGGGGCCGCGGCACACAGCACGGTTTCCGCACACCCGAATACAAAGGCGCCATCGACGACACCGTGCGTCCCTGGGCCGAGTGCCGCGGAATAGGCCGTTCCTTCGGCCTCAACCGCAATGAGCCTCTTTCCAACTACCTCACCAGCGACTCCCTCATCCGCCACTTTGTCAAACTCGTGGCTGCGGGAGGAGGCATGACCCTCAACGTGGGCCCCGATGCCGACGGCACCATACCCTTGATTCAGCAGGAACGTCTCATAGACCTCGGCAACTGGCTTAAAATCAACGGCGAGGCAATCTACGAATCACGCCCCTACAAGCGCCACTGCAACAACGACAGCACCGTGTTCTACACTACCAACAACGGCAACCTCTACGCCATCGCCACACGCCTCAACAGCACCTCCGTGGTGATAGACCATGTCCCCTTTCCCAAGCTCAACATGAAGGTCACCATGCTCGGATCCGACAAAAACCTCAAATGGCGCTACTTTGCAGGCAAACTCATCATCAACATCTCCCCCCTCTTCCCCGCCGAAATCAACAAAGTCAAGTCCGCCTGGGTGTTCAAACTCGAAGGCTACGCCAACCGATAAACCCTTGCCATGCCACTATTTGAAGCCTCATCCATCCAGCAGGTAATCCTGCACCGCGTGGGCAACCAAGCCACCGAGGAGGGCTACGTCCTCTCCGCCGAGCCTCTGCGCCTCACCGAACAGCTCCAAGACCTCCTCATACGCTACTTCCTCACCCCCTTCAAAGGCGAGGAATACTACCACCTCAGCGACAGCCCCGAACTCGCCTCCCAAGCCGAAGGCGACGCCC
>JAZUFY010000051.1:0-3679 GCA_045640925.1 Bacteroidales bacterium | reverse complement strand
CGTGGCGATACTTGTGGACGAATACGACAAACCCATGCTGCAGGCAATCGGAAAACCCGATTTGCAGCAAGCCTACCGCAACACCCTCAAAGGCTTCTACGGCGCCTTGAAGTCGATGGACCCCTACATCAAGTTCGCCTTCCTGACAGGCGTGACCAAGTTCGGCAAAGTGAGTGTCTTCAGCGACCTGAACAATCTGATGGACATCTCGATGGATGCGGAATACTACGACATTTGCGGCATCACCCAGCAGGAACTGCTCACCTATTTCGCCCCCGAAGTGGATGCTCTGGCCGAAGCCAACGAAATGACGAAAGAAGAATGTGTGGAGATGCTGCGGAAAGAATATGACGGCTACCATTTTGAAGAGACCGCCCCAGGGATGTATAACCCATTCAGTGTGTTGAACACTTTGAAACGCAAAAAGTTCGGCAGCTACTGGTTCGAGACGGGCACCCCGACCTATCTCGTGACCCTGCTCCGGCAGCACGACTACAGTTTGGAACTGATGTCCCAAGTGCAAGTGAAAGCCGACGTGCTGAACAGCGTGGATGTGGCCTCAACCAACCCCATCCCCGTCATCTACCAGAGCGGCTATCTGACCATCAAAGGCTACGACAAACGTTACGGACGCTACACCTTGGGCTTCCCCAATCACGAAGTGGAGGAGGGCTTTGTTGACTTTCTGATGGATTACTATGCGGGCGCTGTCCAAAGGGGCACGTCGTTCGACATCAGCTGTTTCGTGGAAGATGTGGAGCATGGCCGCACCGAGCAGTTCATTGAACGGCTGAGGAGCCTTTTTGCCGACACCCCCTACGAGCTGGTGAAAGATTTGGAGAACCACTACCAAAACATAATGTGGCTGCTGTTCAAACTGATGGGCTTCTACGTCCAGGCCGAATACCACACCAGCCGTGGCCGCATCGACCTCGTGGTGAAAACGCAGGACTACTGCTATGTGATGGAGTTCAAACTGGACGGCACCGCCGAAGAGGCTTTGGCGCAAATCAGCAGCAAGGATTATGTGCTCCCCTTCCAGATGGAGCAGCAGCAAATCATCCGCATAGGCATGAACTTCGACCCCAAGACCCGCAATATAGAGCGGTATGTGATTGGTTAGGTTCGGGGTATATTACAATTAACATGGCAAATCAAGTATGGATATCATTATTTACGGTAGTCTTCATGGTTCGGCAAGGCGTTATGCTGAGCGTCTTTCGGAAATAACTGGCTTCGATTCGGTTAGTTTCAAGGAAGTTAAAAATGTAGATTGTTTTAACCGTATCATTTATATTGGTGCCATATATGCTGGAGGCATATTGGGTTTGAAAAAGATTCTCTCACGTATATCTTTAAATCAAAAGATTCTCGTTGCCACAGTTGGTGTTACCGACCCTGATGATGCAGAATTTGTAGGCAATATGAAGGCATTGCTGAAGACTTTGCTTCCTCCAGATCTCTATGATGAGAGCAGAATCTTCCATCTCCGAGGAGCAATTGACTACAACAAATTGGGCGTGATACACAGAATACTGATGTCGATGCTGCACTCGAAAACTGCTAAGATGCCCAAAGAGAAACTTAACGCCGAGTCTCGGGCCTTGGTTGAAACTTATGGAAAGAAGGTTGACTTCATCGACTTTGACAAACTTAATCCGATAGTTCGTGCGATCGAGATGTCATGATATTGGTTTTTTTGTGAAAATGATATTAAGATGACAGAGATGTTGAAATCTAAAAAATGTGTTATGAAGAAGAACATTCACTTTGTAACGGTCTTGTGCCTCATGATTATTTTAGCTTTGCCCCAGTGTGAGGCTTGTACCAATTTTTTGTTTTCGAAGGGGAGCACCACCGATGGCAGCACCTTCATCACATACGCCGCCGATAGTCACACCCGCTACGGGCAGTTGCGCTATAGCCCTGCCGCAGATCACCGTCCTGGCGAGATGCTCGACATTTACGATTATGGCAGCCTTAAGTACCTCCTTTCCATTCCCCAGCCGGCCCATACCTACAATGTGGTGGGCTTCATCAACGAGCACCAGCTGGCCATAGGCGAGACTACTTGGGGTGGTCGCAAGGAACTGGAGAATGGAAATCCGAAGGGTATTGATTATGGCAACCTTATTTATGTCACCCTTATGCGGGCCCGCAATTGTCGTGAGGCCATAAAGGTTATGGACGAACTCACCCGCACCTACGGCTACAGCAGTGGCGGCGAGAGCTTTTCGCTGGCCGACCCCGACGAGGTGTGGATTTACGAAATAATTGACAAGGGCGACGAGCAGGGGGCTGTGTGGGTGGCCCGAAGGGTGCCTGAAGGCTATGTGTGCGGACATGCCAACCAGGCTCGCATCACCACATTCCCCTTAGAGGGCAGGAACGCCCAAAAGAAGGCTTACGGCAAGGGCTATCACAAAAGTCTCAGCAGCAGGAATATGCAATATATCGACGACCCCGAAGTGGAATGCGTCTACAGCGACGATGTGGTTTCGTTTGCTCGCAAGAACGGCTGGTTCGAGGGAGCGGACGAGGCTTTCAGTTTTGCCGACATTTATAATCCGCTCACTTTCAGCGGTGCTCGAGCTTGCGATGCGAGGGTGTATGCCATGTTCAACCGTGTGGCGCCCGACATGAAACGCTACGAGGCGTACGCTATGGGCGACCTCAAGGCCGAGCGACTCCCGCTGTGGGTGAAGCCTGACCACAAGGTGAGCCTCCACGAGGTGATGGAGTTGATGCGCGATCATTTCGAGGGCACTTCTATGGATATGACGCAGGATGTAGGTGCGGGCCCTTTCCATTGTCCTTATCGTTGGAGACCAATGGGTTTCAGCGTAGATGGAAAGAAGTATGTGCACGAGCGGGCCACCTCTACGCAGCAGACAGGTTTCAGCTTTGTGGCACAGTGCCGCAAGTGGCTCCCCAACGCTATGGGGGGTGTGCTGTGGTTTGGGGTTGACGATACTTACAGCACCTGCTATTGCCCCATGTATTGCGGCCTGACCGAAGTGCCGCTTTGTTTCCGTGAAGGCAATGGTTCGATGAGCGAGTACAGCGAGACGGCGGCCTTCTGGCTTTTCAACCGAGTGGCCAATTTTTGCTATCTGCGCTATGATGTGATGATACAGGATGTGCAGAAGGTACAGCGTCGTTTGGAGGAGATGGAAATTGCTGAAGACGTGGATTTTGTTGTTGCTCATGCACCCAATTTTTCGCTTCAGGATTTGAACGCGGCCAGTCGCAAAGCGGCAGAGCGGATGATGAAAGAGTGGCGTACCCTTGACCAGTTGCTGCTGATGAAGTACATCGATGGCAATATCAAGCAGGAGCAGGAGGGCAGGATTCTGACCACCGAGACGGGTGTGGTGCGGTTTCCTGCACAGCCGCCCTATCCCGAGTGGTTCTACCGCCAGATTGTGGAGGACCACGGCGAGGTGCTGCAGGAGAGGTGAGCCGAGCCTTTTGGTAAATCTTTTTATAGATTATAAAAAAAATTTGTATCTTTGCAAACCAACTTAATCTCCCCTGAAAGGGGAAAAATTGCGATATGGAGTTTAAATTGAATACGATAGAAGAGGCTATTGAAGATTTCAAAGCCGGCAAATTTGTCATAGTTGTTGACGATGAGGACCGTGAGAACGAGGGCGACTTTATCATGGCCGCCGAAAAA